>JBKPOL010000185.1:0-4501 GCA_046733075.1 Pseudomonadota bacterium
ATCTGGGACAGCGCCTCAAGTCTCTGGGACTTCCCGCCGATCACGTGATGGTCGAACACGGAATGCGCTACGGCAACCCGCCGCTCGGCGCGGCGCTCGATCGCCTGCGTGCCGGCGGCTGCACGCGGGTGCTGGTCGTCCCGCTCTACCCGCAATACGCGGCGAGCACGACGGGCTCGGTCGTCGATGCGGTCGCGAGCTGGCTCACGCGCGTTCGACGCATGCCCGGCATTCGCATCGTCGACACGTTTCACGACGACCCCGGCTACATCCGCGCGCTCGCCGCGGCGATCAATGACTACTGGACGAAGCACGCCCGGCCGGAGCACCTAGTCTTGTCGTTCCACGGCGTGCCCCGCCGAAGCCTGGAGAAGGGCGACCCGTACCATTGCTACTGCCACACGACGGCGCGGCTGCTCGCCCGCGAGCTCGGCCTCGAATCGGCGCAGTGGACGATCGCCTTCCAGTCGCGCTTCGGTCGCGGGCGCTGGCTCGAACCCTACACCGCGGACGTGCTCGGCGACCTCGGTAAGCGCAAGCTGCGACGCGTCGACGTGTTCGCGCCCGGATTCGTCTCGGATTGTCTGGAGACGCTGGAGGAGCTCGCGATCGAAGGCAAGGAGCTCTTCCAGCGTGCGGGCGGAGGCGACTACAACGTCATCCCGTGCCTGAACGAGCACGCGTCTTGGATTGGGGCGCTTGCCGATCTCGCCTTCGCGAATCTGCAGGGATGGCTGCAGCCGCCACCCGATCGCGGCGAGCGCGAAGCGACGCTGCTGCGCGCCCGGGCGCTTGGCGCGACCAGCTGACGCAACCGGCCTCGTCGGGTACCGACGGGCGCCAGGATTGTTGAAACGGTCGGAAGCGGCCCCATCTGGATTCGATCCGGACTGCCCTTTCGTAGCGATTTGCGATGACCGACTCCGATCCTCGAACCGACGCGGCCCCCCGCGAACAAACACCACCCCCTCCCCGGGCTGAGGCGACCTCGCCCGACTCACCCGAGCAGAGCGCGCAACTCGAGCGTGCGCTCGCCGAAAGCGCCGAAATGAAGGACGCGTGGCTTCGCGCCCGCGCCGAGATCGAGAACGTCCGGCGCCAGGGCCAGGCCGACGTCGCCAAGGCACATAAGTATGCGATCGAGAAGTTTGCGGAGGACCTGCTCCCCGTCAAGGACGCGCTCGAGCAGACCTTGGCGGCGGACCAATCGGTCACCGTCGAGACGCTCAAGGCCGGCGCGGACCTGACGCTCAAGACACTCGACGCCGCGTTCTCGCGTGCGCAGATACGCGAGATCGACCCGGCGGGCGAGAAATTCGACCCGCATCTCCACCAGGCGATGCAGGCGGTGGAAAGCGACTTGCCGCCGAATACCGTCGTGACGGTCTTCCAGAAGGGCTACCTGATCAACGACCGTGTGCTACGCCCCGCGCTTGTCACCGTCGCGAAGGCGTCCGAAGCGCGCGGCACTCCCACTACCTGATCATCGTATCCGGCACCCGTTGATTCGCGCCCATGGCAACCCCATTTCCACGAGCAGTCAACTCATTCCGCAGTAACGGAGGCTAATCAACATGGCAAAGATCATCGGCATCGACCTCGGGACGACGAACAGTTGCGTCGCGATCATGGAAGGCGGGCAGCCGAAGGTGATCGAGAACTCGGAGGGCGCGCGCACGACGCCTTCCGTCGTCGCATATGCCGAGGATGGCGAAATCCTCGTCGGCGCCCCGGCCAAGCGCCAGGCGGTCACCAATGCGAAGAATACGGTGTTCGCCGTCAAGCGGCTGATCGGCCGGCGCTTCGAGGAAAAGGAAGTGCAGAAGGACATCGACCTGATGCCCTACAAGATCGTGCGCGCCGACAACGGTGACGCATGGGTCGAGATCCGCGGCAAGAAGATCGCGCCGCAGCAGGTCTCGGCGGAAGTGCTGCGCAAGATGAAGAAGACCGCGGAGGACTACCTCGGCGAGGACGTGACGGAAGCCGTCATCACGGTTCCCGCGTACTTCAACGACTCGCAGCGCCAGGCGACCAAGGACGCCGGCCGCATCGCGGGTCTCGAAGTGAAGCGCATCATCAACGAGCCGACGGCGGCCGCGCTCGCGTTCGGTCTCGACAAGAAGGAAGGTGATCGCAAGATCGCCGTCTACGACTTGGGCGGTGGCACGTTCGACATCTCGATCATCGAGATCGCCAACGTCGAGGGCGAGCATCAGTTCGAGGTGCTGTCGACCAACGGCGACACCTTTCTCGGCGGCGAGGACTTCGACCAGCGCATCATCGAGTACGTCGTCAACGAGTTCCGGAAGGAAGCGGGCGTCGATCTCAAGAACGACGTGCTCGCGCTGCAGCGTCTGAAGGAAGCTGCGGAGAAGGCGAAGATCGAGCTGTCCTCGTCGCAGCAGACCGACATCAACCTGCCGTACATCACGGCCGACGCGTCGGGTCCGAAGCATCTCTCGATGAAACTCACCCGTGCCAAGCTCGAGTCGCTCGTCGACGACCTGATCCAGCGCACCGTCGAACCCTGCCGCACCGCGATCAAGGATGCGGGCGTCAAGCTGTCCGACGTCAGCGACGTGATCCTGGTGGGCGGCATGACGCGCATGCCGAAGGTTCAGGAGACGGTGAAGGCGTTCTTCGGCAAGGAGCCGCGCAAGGACGTCAACCCGGATGAGGCGGTTGCCGTCGGCGCCGCGATTCAGGCGTCGGTGCTCGCGGGCGAGCGCAAGGACGTGCTGCTGCTCGATGTCACACCGCTGTCGCTCGGCATTGAAACGCTGGGCGGCGTGATGACAAAGCTCATCCAGAAGAACACGACGATTCCGACCAAGGCGACGCAGACGTTCTCGACAGCGGACGACAATCAGCCCGCGGTCACGATCCACGTACTGCAGGGCGAGCGCGAGCGCGCGGCGGGCAACAAGAGCCTCGGGCAGTTCAATCTCGAGGGAATTCCGCCATCACCGCGCGGCATGCCGCAGATCGAGGTGACGTTCGATATCGACGCCAACGGCATCCTGCATGTGTCGGCCAAGGACAAGGCGACCGGCAAGGAGAACAAGATCACCATCAAGGCGAACTCCGGCCTCAACGAGGACGAGATCCAGCGGATGGTGAAGGACGCCGAGTCGCACGCCGAGGAAGATCGCAAGCTGATGGAAGTCGTGCAGGCGAGAAACGGCCTCGATGCGCTCGTGCACAGCGTGCGCAAGTCCCTCACGGAGTACGGCGAGAAGGTGGGCGGCGAGGAGCGAGCACGGATCGAGTCCGCGCTGAACGACGCGGAAACGGCGCTGAAGGACAAGGAAGCGTCGAAGGAAGCGTTGCAGGCGAAGTCCGAAGCGCTGATGACCGCGTCGCAGAAGCTCGGCGAAGCGATGTATGCACAGCAACAGGCGCAGGCGGGTGCCGCAGGCGGTGGTGCGGGCGGCGCCGGACAGGGCGGCGGTGGAGAAGGCAAGGGCGGCGACGAGAAGGTCGTCGACGCCGAGTACACGGAAGTCAAGGACCGCAAGTAATCATATTTCGTCGCGACGACGTGCGCGCGCATCTGCAATAATCGGCGCGACGGAATATGTGGCCGCGTTGAACGCGGCGCCCGCTGGCGCCGGTTGACGCGGCCGTTTTGTGCCTGCCGCGCGGGCGGCGCGCCGAACCGCGCGGTGTTTCTTGTTGCTGAAGGCGGTACAGCGGCTCATTGCAGCATTCGGTTTTCAGGGGCAGCCGATTCATGGCGAAGCGTGACTACTACACGGTGCTCGGCGTCAATCGCGATGCATCGGAAGAGGAAATCAAGAAGGCTTACCGCAAGCTCGCGATGAAGCACCATCCGGATCGCAATCCGGACAAGGGCGCCGAGGAGAGCTTCAAGGAAGCGAAGGAAGCGTACGAGATCCTTTCGGATCCCAAGAAGCGCTCCGCGTACGATCAGTTCGGGCACGCCGGCGTCGACGCATCCATGGGTTTTGGCGCGGCAGGTGCGCGCGGCGGCGCGGAAGGGTTCGGCGGCTTCGCCGACGCGTTCGGCGACATCTTCGGCGAGATCTTCGGGCAGCAACGCGGCGGGCGCGGCAATGGCGTGTACCGCGGCGCCGACCTTCGCTACAACCTCGAGCTTTCGCTGGAAGACGCGGCGCGTGGCGCGGAGGTCAAGATCCGCATTCCCACGCTCGACGAATGCGAGACGTGTCACGGGAGCGGAGCGAAGCCGGGCACGCAGCCGAAGACGTGTCCGACATGCCACGGCCGCGGCGAAGTGCGCGTGTCGCAGGGTTTCTTCTCCATCCAGCAGACGTGTCCGCAATGTCGCGGCACGGGCAAGGTCGTTCCCGAGCCATGCGCGACGTGCCAGGGTGCGGGACGCATCAAGAAGCACAAGACGCTCTCGGTGAAGATTCCCTCCGGCGTCGACCAGGACGATCGGATCCGCCTGACCGGCGAGGGGGAAGCGGGCGTGAACGGCGGTCCGCCTGGGGACCTCTACGTCGTCGTCAAT
>JBKPOL010000186.1:0-18910 GCA_046733075.1 Pseudomonadota bacterium
GCGCGCGCATCCGTCATCCATGCGAGCGACAGCGCAACGGCGAGATACCGTCGCAACACAGAACTGATCCGATTACCCACCATGCGGTCCCCGATGGAGGCGCGGCGCTTCGCAGACCTGCGCCACTTACCTGTCTCCTGCGCGTTCGTCCCGCGCGCGAAAAAACGCGCGTCGGCATCGACGCGCGCATTTGTCTCATGAAATGTTACCACGCCGCCCTGAGGCCCTCTGCGGGGAGCAGATGCAGCAATTGCAGCGTCTCGCGTTCGACTGGCGGCTCGGCGTCGATGGGAACAACAGCAATGGGCCGCATGCCCAATCGGCTCGTCAGCGCCGCCACGTTTTCGTCGCGGAGCGCCATTGCCGGCGGCAGCGTGTTCGCGATCCACGCGCACAGCGAGAGGCCGCGCCTTCTGATTGCAAGCGCCGTGAGCAGTGCATGGTTCAGGCATCCGAGACGCAACCCCACGACCAGCAACACGGGCAGGTCGAGCCGCACGGCCACATCGAGCATGTCGTGGCGATCGTCGAGCGGAACGAGCGCGCCGCCGGCACCCTCGACGATCAACACGTCGGCGCGTGCAGCGAGTCGTTGCGCCGCCGACTCGATCGTTGGAAGCGAAATCTGCACACCGCATGCTTGCGCGGCGAGGTGCGGCGCCACCGCCGGCTCGAACGAATAGGGGTTGCGGTCGCGCAATGGCGCGGTGACGCCGGAGGCGGCCGCAAGCGCGACGACGTCCGCGTTCATGCTCTCGCCCAGATCGATGCCGGCGGCGACCGGCTTCATGCCTACGGCCCGCACCTCCGCGGCCCGCAACGCGTCGAGCAGCGCCTTCGCGACGCGCGTCTTGCCGATGCCGGTATCGGTGCCTGTAACGAAGATGCCGCGCATCAGCGACGTCCGGGGCGAGAGTTGGAGCGGGAGATGCGGCTCATCGGCGTTGCCCGCGCCGCCAGGTGCCTGTCGGGAAGATGCCGCTCACGCGCCACGCTCGCGCGGGCGCATGCGAACGATCGCGTGGCCCTCGGCGGTTTTGCGCGGCTCGCCCTTCCACGCATGTCCGTAGACCACTTCGTACGTGGCGGGGATGCGTCCATCCTGGCGCAGCGTCTCGAGCGCGTTCAGTGCTCGATCGAAGCGGGTGCGTCCCATCAATCCGCGCGGTCGGCCCCGCGTCCGATTGGTCGCGCCGAGCGACTTGAGCTCGGCAAGCAGTGCGTGCGGCGAGTCGAACGTGAGCGTCACGTATTCCATGTCCATCACGGGATCGGCAAAGCCGGCATGCACGAGCATGTCCCCGATGTCGTGCATGTCGACGAAGCGGTTGACGTGCGTCGTCTCGTCGATGCCGCTGAAGGCTCGGCGCAGCTCACGCAGCGTGTCGGGTCCGAGCGTCGTGAACGACAGCAGGCCGCCGACTTTCAGCACGCGCCGGAACTCGGCGAACGCGCGCGGCAGGTCGTTCACCCATTGCAACGCGAGATTGCTCCAGGCGAGATCGGCCACCACGCCGCGAAATGGAAGCGCGTTCATGTCCGCGCATACGAATGCCGGCGTGGCATCGCCACTCGTGCGCGTCAGCGGGTGCAGCAAGCGTTTCATCAGCGAGCGTCGCGTCTGCGTGCGGCGGCGTGCCGCTTCGACCATCGGCTGCGCGATGTCGAACGCGACGATGTGCGCCCCCGGATAGCGCACGGCCAGTTCGCCGACGGCATCGCCGGTGCCGCATCCCGCGTCGAGGATCGTCGACGGCGACAGCTTCACGTAGTCGAGGCGCTGCGCCATTCGGGCGCCGATCTCGCGTTGCAACGCCGCCGCCGAATCGTAGGTCGACGCGGCGCGGGAAAATCCGCGTCGCACGGCCGCAGGATCGACATCCCGCGGGTCGGGCGCCGGATAGCGCGCTTCACTCATCGATGAATCCTGCGAGCGCAGCCCGGAATGCCGCGGGATGCGAGAGAAACGGAGCATGCGCCGCGCCGACGATCGTGCGGTGGACGGCGTCCGGCAGCGCCGCCGCGAGCGCGTGCGTCGACTCCAGGGGAACGAGGACGTCACGATCACCGGCGATGACCAGCGTCGGCGCACGCACGCGCGCGAGGAGCGGCCGAAGATCGTTGTTAGTCACGAGCGAGAGGGCGGCGCGAAGCGCTTCGCGCGACGGCTCACCCCGCTCGGTCAGTCGCTCGCGAAGCTCGGTCAGCGTTCGCCGGCCTTCGTCGCTGCCTCGTACCTGCAGGGTGAGGAAGCGTCGCAGCGTCAGCCCATACGCCGTGCTGAGCTCGTCGCCGAACTGCGCGAGCGACGTCTGCGATATCCCGGCTGGCCATCCTTCCCGCGCAATGAACGACGGCGTCGACGCGACGAGGATCACGCGACGCACACGCGCTGGTCGCACGACGGCCCACTGCATCGCGACCTGCCCGCCGAGCGACCAGCCGAGCACCGTGAACGGCTCGCGCAGGTCGGCCAGCGCGCGATCGATCGTCGACGCGAACGACGGAAGATCGAACGGTTCCACCGTCCCCGACCAGCCATGTCCGGGGAGATCGACGACGTGCACGCGATGATGCGATGCGAGCTCGGATGCAAGCGGTGCGAAGAGCCCGCCGTGCAGCGCGAATCCGTGGAGTAGAACGATCGGCGGACCGGTGCCGCTCACGTCCACGTGCAGGCCCGCGGCCGTGCTGCACGGGCGTTCGCGCAACGATTCCGCGCTCATTGAAGGGCGGTTGCAACGTTCCGCAGCGCGCGCGTGAGCTCGGCCACGTCCGCGACGGAATGCGACGCCGACAGCGATATGCGGAGCCGCGCGGTTCCCGTCGGCACCGTGGGCGGACGTATCGCGGGCACCAGAATGCCCCGCGCCTGCAGCGCATCCGAAACGGCGATCGCTTCCAATGCGCCGCCGATGACGAGCGGCTGGATGGGCGTCGACGAGGGCAGCAAGCGCCATGGCAAATTCGAAGCGGCGTGACGAAAGGCCCTGATCAGCTCGTCGAGATGCGCGCGGCGATGCGTATCGTCGCGGATGGAGCGGAGCGCGGCACGCAGTGCAACGGCAAGGAGCGGCGGCGCAGCGGTCGTGTAAATATACGGCCGTGCCTTCTGCACGAGGGTTTCGATCACCGTCGGATGTGCGGCAACGAATGCGCCGGCCACCCCGGCCGCCTTGCCGAGCGTCGCCATGTAGACGATGCGGTCGGAGCGAAGGCCGAAGTGCGCGAGTGTCCCGCGGCCGCCGCCCGTAACGCCGAAGCCATGGGCATCGTCGAGGACGAGCCATGCATCATCGCGCTCGGCGATGTCGAGCAATTCGGGCACGGGCGCCATGTCGCCGTCCATGCTGAACACCGCGTCGGTCACGATGAAGCGCTGCCGGCCCGTCACCGTCCGCAGCGCCTTTTCGAGCCCCGGGAGATCGACATGCGCGTAGCGGTTAAGTTTCGCCCGCGACAGCACTGCGGCGTCCGTCAGGCTCGCATGATTGAGCCGGTCGGCGAACACCACGTCGCCGCGTGTCGCGAGCGCCGCAAGTATCGCGAGGTTCGCAAGGTATCCGCTCGAAAACGTCAGGGCGCGCGCGTTGGCGCACGGCGCGACGAACGTCGCGAGCTCGTCTTCGAGCACCTCATGCGGTGCCGCGTGACCGACGATCAGGTGCGAGGCGCCCGCACCGACGCCGAAGCGCGCAGCGCCTTCCCGCACCGCCTCGACGATCGCGGGCGAATTGGCGAGCCCGAGATAATCGTTGCTCGCAAACGCAAGCAGCGTTCGCTCGGCGATCTTGATCCGGGAACCTTGCGGCGATTCGACGACGCGCCGCGTGCGGGCGAGACCGTCAGCGGCGTGCTGCGCCAGCCCGCGCTCGAGTGCTGCGAGCGCTGGATGCCCCCGCCTGCCGGTATCCGGCATCGCCATTGCTCATGCCGGCAGAAGCCCGAGCTTGTCGAACAACGCGCGATCGGCGGCGACATCCGGGTTGCCTGTGGTGAGCAGCTTGTCGCCGTAGAAGATCGAGTTGGCGCCCGCGAGGTAACAGAGCGCCTGCACCGGTTCACCAAGCTCCCGTCGCCCGGCCGAGAGCCGGATCATCGCGCGCGGAATCGTGATGCGCGTGACCGCGACCGTGCGGACGAACTCGAGCGGATCGAGCGAGGCCTCGCCGTGGAAGCGTTCGTGCAGCGGCGTGCCTTCGACCTGCACCAGATGATTGATAGGTACGGACTCGGGTGCGAGCCGCGCGAGCTGCGCGATCATTGCAGCGCGCTGACGCCGGGATTCGCCCATGCCGACGATCCCCCCGCAACAGACGCGGAGCCCCGCTTCCCGAACGCGCTCGAGCGTATCGAGCCGATCCTGATAGGCGCGGGTGGAGACGATGTCGCCGTAGAAGTCCGGCGCCGTGTCGAGGTTATGGTTATAGAAGTCGAGCCCGGCGGATTTCAGCATCTGCGCCTGCCCATCCTTTAGCATCCCGAGCGTGCAGCACGTCTCCAGTCCCAGCGCGCTCACGGCGCGAACCATCTCCACGAGGGGCGCGAGGTCCCTGTCGCGGGGACCGCGCCATGCCGCGCCCATGCAGAAGCGCGTTGCGCCCGCATCGCGCGCGGCCCGCGCCGCGGCGAGAACTTCGTCGACGCCAAGGAGCGCCGTGCTTTCCACGCCGGTGTGATAACGCGCGGCCTGAGGGCAGTAGCCGCAATCCTCCGGGCACCCTCCCGTCTTGATGGACAGGAGCGTCGACAGCTGCACGGCATTCGGGCTGTGATGCGCGCGGTGCACCTGTTGTGCGCGCAACAGCAGGTCGGTGAAAGGCAGCTCGAACAGCGCCTCGATGGAGGCAACGTCGATCGATCCGGCGGGTTCGGACGGACGGCTGGCCGCCGTTTCAGGCGCGGACCGATTCATGAGCTCATGCATGCGGACGATACCGGACGAAAGCGCGTGCGAACAGAATCATGGTCACTGCAATGCCAATGGCATGAGGAGACTATCGCATGTTGTCAAATGCGCGCGCGCCGAAATTTGACAGCCCAGTGCAGGCAGCGGCACGCCGGTTCCTCACGCATTGCGTCGCCGCGAGCCTCCGCACCGCGCTGCCGCAGGCATGCGTGCTGTGCACGGCGGCGAGCGGCCAGGCGCTACTCTGCGCCGAGTGTATCGAAGCGATGCCGCGCATCCCGAGTCCCTGTCCGTTGTGCGCGGTCGCGTCGCCGGCGGGTCAGGTGTGCGGCGCCTGTCTTGCAAGGCCTCCACCGCAAGCCAAGACAGTCGCCGCCTGGTGCTACGCGTTTCCGGTCGACCGCCTCCTGCACGCATTCAAGTATGGCGGCCGGCTTGCGCTCGCCGAGCCGTTGGCCGACGCGCTCGTAGACGCCGTGACTCGTCGCGCAGGCAGCCTACCGGACGGCGTGCTCGCACTGCCGCTTGCAATCGCGCGCCAACGCGCACGCGGATTCAACCAGGCGCAGGAAATCGCCCGCGCCGTCGCGCTCCGGCTGGCCGTGCCGCAAATGAGAGGTCTGCGCCGCATCCGCGATTCGCGGCCGCAAGCCGGCCTTGCGCTCGACGCCCGAGCACGCAATGTCCGGGACGCCTTCGAAACGGTGTCGCCTTTCGACGGGGTCAACGTCGCGATCGTCGACGACGTGATGACGACCGGTGCGACGCTCGCCGTAGCAGCGGCGGCCGTTCTCCGGGCAGGCGCGCGACGCGTCGAAGCCTGGGTGGTTGCGCGGACACCGCCGCCTGGAAGCGCATCCCCGCAAAATCCGCAGCTCCCTGTCTAGAACCGGAAGAGCCGGATGTTCACCGTCGTCCTCGTCCACCCCCAGATCCCGCCCAATACCGGCAACGTGATCCGGCTCACGGCGAACACGGCCACCGAGCTGCACCTCGTGGAGCCGCTGGGGTTCCGCATGGATGATCGGGACCTGCGTCGCGCGGGCCTCGACTATCACGAGTACGCGCGCGTGATCGTCCATCGCGACTTCGATGCCTGTCGGCTTGCCCTCGAAGAAACGCGCACGCGGCGGTGGTTTGCGTTCACGACACAGGCGGCTCGCTCGGCGTACGACGTTGCCTATCAGCCGGGCGACGTGCTGACGTTCGGGTGCGAAACGACGGGCCTTCCCGCCGATGTGCTCGCGCGTTTCCCCGAGGCGGCGCGCGTGCGCATTCCGATGCGCGCCGGCGTTCGCAGCCTCAACCTGTCGAATGCCGTGGCCGTCGCCGTCTACGAAGCATGGCGGCAACACGACTTCCGTTGAGCGCAGCCGAACGTCACTTGAGCGCGTTCATCAGGAAGCGCAACTCGTAGTCGCGGTCGTTCACCCGCTGCTGCTGCGTCTTGCCGGTGCCGTGGCCGCTGTCGAAATCCATGTAGAGCAAGAACGGCGCGACCTGTCCGGCATGGTTCTGCACCTCGGCAACGAACTTCTTCGCATGCATGGGATCGACGCGCGAATCGTATTCTCCCGCGACGACGAGCGTCTGCGGGACGTTCACGCCGCTTCGCACGTTATGGTAGGGCGAATAGCGTAGAAGCCAGCGGAAATCCGGGTCGCGATCGGGATCGCCGTATTCGGGGATCCAGTACCGCGCAATCAGAAACTTGTGGTAGCGCATCATGTCGAGCAGCGGCACCTGGCAGATCGCCGCGCGAAACAGATCCGGCCGCTGAGTGATCACTGCGCCCACCGTCAGTCCGCCGTTGCTCCCGCCTTCGATGGCGAGCTTCGCGGGCTTCGTGTACTGCTCGCGGATCAGCCATTCGGCGACGGCGATCGTGTCGTCGAACGTGTTCTGCTTCTGAGCGAGCATCGCCTGCTCGTGCCATTTCTCGCCGTATTCGTCTCCGCCGCGCACGCCTGCCTCCACGAATACGCCGCCGCGATTGACGAACGCCGAGTAACTGCCGAGATAGAACGGCTCGACCGCGACATTGAAGCCGCCGTAGACGCGCAGCAGCGTCGGATTCGTTCCGTTCCGTTGCACGTCCTTGCGGTGCGCGACGAAGACCGGAATGCGCGCTCCATCCCGCGCGGTCACGTAGACGCGCGTTGCCACGATTTGCGACAAGTCGAGCGGCGGGTCGTCCTGCCACACCAGGCTCCAGTCGAGCGCCTTGCCGCCGAAGCCGTAGACTTTGGAGGGCGCAGTGAACGAGGCGAGCGTCGCGTAGCCGCGATCGACATCGACGTCGAAGGCGATGCCCGATACGTTGCCGAATTCGGGCAGCGGAAGCTCGCGCACCGCCTTTCCATCCATGTCGTGGACGAGGAGCTTCGACAGGACGTCCTCGCGCATCGTGGCAACGATCCACGCGCTCGTCACGTTGACGTCGGCAAGCACGGTCGGCTGTTCGGCCACGAGTGTGGTCCAGTCGCTGAATTCCGGCCGCGCGTACGACGCCGTCATCAGCTTCCAGTTCGCCGCGCGATCGTTCGTGCGAAAGTACATGCGATCCCGGCGGAATATCGGTTCCGCACGGTACTTGTCGCTCGCGTAGATCGTCTTCGGCTCGGCCTCCGAGGCAAGCGGTCGGATGCGGATCGTGTTCGACCAGAAGTCGCCCGTCTCGAACACCGTGACGTCGGCCTCCTCCGGCTCGTAGACGCTGCAGTAGTTCTTCGCGTCCTTGACCGCGAGGAGCAAACGGTCCTTGGCGCGGTCGGTGCCGAACTCGTGCTTCAGGCAGCGCATCGGCTCCTGATTCGCGTCGGTTTCCGCGGTCCGCGGCGTGATGTACGCGTAGCGCTCGTCGCGTGCCCATCCGAACGCGTCGAGACCTTTGATGACGGGACCGATCTGCGCGCCCGTCGTGCTGTCGATGATGCGGAAGTCCTTGCGCTCCGTCCCTTGCGCGTAAACGCCGACGGCGAGCCGCGTCGCGTCGCGATTCGGTATCACGGCGCCTATCTTGGTCTTGCCGGAGGCGTCGAGCGCGAGCGGGTCGAACAACAGGACGTCCCCTTCGTCGATCCGCGTGTAAAGCTTCGCCTGCGCCTCGCCCCGCTTCGTGCGCTGAAAGAACTGGCGCCCATGCTTGAACAGCGGAGGGTCCGTGCGGTCACGGTCGAAATAGCGTGACAACTCCTCCTTCATACCCGGCACGGCCGGTGCATTGGCGTCGAGGAACTGCACGGTTGCTACATGCTGCGCCCGGGTCCACGCCGCCACTTCCGGATCCTTGCCGTTCTCGAGCCAGCGATAGCGATCGGTGAGGAGGACGCCGTGCAAATCGTCGACGACAGATCGCGCCGGGGTTTCGGGTGGAAAGAATGCGGGTGCGGCCATCGCTTCGCCGGTTGCGAGTGCGGCCGCCATCACGAGTGCGCAGACGATCTGCATAGCCAGTAAGTCCTTCCCGGGCATGCGAAAACGCGTGCTCGGCGAATGGCGGGTACCTTGGGCATCGTCACTCGGCACGCGGCTCCCGCGCGAGGAGGGCGAGCACGGCGTCGCGCGGCGCCACGTTCTCGTACAGCACGCGAAAGACGGCGTCCACGATCGGCATGTCGATCCTGAAATGCCGGGCCAGATCGCGCACGGCGCGCGTCGCATGCACGCCCTCGGCAACGTGGCCAAGCTCCGACATGATCGCCGCCAATGGCTGACCTTGCGAGAGCGCAAGCCCGACGCGCCGATTGCGGGACAGGTTGCCCGTGCATGTCAGCACCAGGTCACCGAGCCCCGCGAGCCCCATCAGCGTCTCGCGCTTCCCGCCGAGCGCCGCCGACAGTCGCCCCGACTCCGCCAGGCCGCGCGTCACCAGTGCGGCGCGCGCGTTGTCTCCAAAAGCCAGGCCGTCGCTCGCTCCCGCGGCGATCGCAAAGACGTTCTTGACCGCGCCGCCCACTTCGATGCCGACCTGGTCGTCGCTCGGATAGGCGCGAAGCGCGTCACTACGCAGCAGCGCGGCAACCTGCTCGCTCAATCCGCGATCGGTTGCGGCAACGACGAGCGCCGTCGGCAATGCCTGCGCCACTTCGACGGCGAACGTCGGGCCTGTCACCGTTGCGACACCATGGCGCCACCGCTCGCGAAGCACCTGGTGCGGCAACGACCATGGGATGCTCCCCTTCGGCGACTCGATGAATCCTTTGGCGAGCGACACGAGCGGCGCGGCGATTTGCGCCTCGATCAAACGGTCGACGACGTCGGTCAGCTCGGCCACGGGCGTTGCAAGGACCAGCACGTCGGCGCCTGCGACGTCCGCGATCTGCGAGGTGATCGTCAGCTCGGCAGGCAGCGTGATGCGCGGCAGATACCGGCGGTTCTCGCGCGTCGCGAGCATGTCTCGGCCCTGGGATACCGACCGAACGTAAAGCGTCACGCGAGGACGCATGTTGCTGCGTGCCGTCAGGTGGACGGCAAGCGCCGTTCCCCAGGCGCCGCCCCCAAGGACGGCTGCGTGACCAAAGCGCTGCATGGAGTTCGCCGCTCGTCGACGCGGCTCGTGCGTCAGAAACCGAACACCTGCGCAAGCCGGATGAATCCGCTCTGGCCGTCGCGATGACGAACCTTCAACCAGCCGGGCATCGCCGTCGCACTGGGCGATTCCGCCGTTTCGGCGACTTCGAGCAGGACGTCGCGCTCGACGCGAAACACGACGGGCGCGCTGTCGTCCGCCGTGGCACGCACGTCGGCGAAAGGCGTGCGCACGATGACCATGCGCTTGTCCGAGAGTGACTTCGCCTGCATCCAGCCGATCGTCCCCGACGCGTCGCGTATCTTGGTCCAGCCCTCGACGCTCACGAGCGTCTCGACGGGCACATCTCGACCATAGACGAACATCGGCTTCGCGCGGGCGGACGGCGCGTCGTAGAGCACGGTCGCAGCCTCGCCCGTCGCCCGGAAATCGGCGGCGCCCGCAACGGCGGTCCACGCCGCGAGCGTTACGACGAACGCGGGTAACGTGCGGCGACGCTCGCCAAGTGGCGGGTCGTCAGTTCGTGAGGGCGGGTGCTTCTGCGGAGGCTTGGGCAAGCTGCTGCTGGTAGAGCGCTTCGAAGTTGATCGGCGCGAGATGCACCGGCGGGAAGCCCGCGCGCGTCGTCGCATCCGCGATCGTTTCGCGCGCGTATGGGAACAGAACGGTGGGACAGTGTATGGCCAGCACGGCCTGCAGATGATTCGGCGGTACGTTGCGAATTGAGAACACGCCAGCCTGGGACGCCTCGATCAGGAAGACCGTCTTGTCGCTCGCGCGCGCAGTCACCGTCAGCGTCAGCACGCACTCGTAAACATCGGGCGCGATCTGTTCGCCGCGTGTGCGAAGCCCGATTTCGATCTGCGGCGCGTCGCTCATCTGGAACGACTGCGGAGCACCGGGGTTCTCGAGCGATAGATCCTTCACGTAGATCTTCTCGATCGCGAGCTGCGCGCTCGTGGCTGCTTGCGGCGCTGCAGTTTGTGTGTCCGCCTGATCGGCGGGCGACGAATCGGCCATGCTGGAATGCTCCGGTGAACGAGGGCGAAGCCTTCGATTTTACCGCAGCGAGGCACCGCGACGCTTGGCGCGACGGTCCAGCAGTGAGGATTTTGTGAAGGCGCGCATCGCAGAGCTACGCGACGTTGCCTTCGAGCATCGACGACAGGCGTCCGGCGCGATCGAGCGCCGCGAGATCGTCATAGCCGCCCACATGATGCTCGCCGATATAGATCTGCGGTACGGTGCGCCGCCCGGTGCGGCGCATCATCGCGATCCGCTCGGCCGGATTCTCGTCGACGCGCACCTTCACGATCTCCTCGACGCCGCGTGCGGCGAGCAGCCGCTCCGCCCGGACGCAATAGCCGCAGTAGGACGTCGTGTACATCGTCACGCGGGGCGCGTTTCGCGTCGGGGCGACCATGTTGTCCATCATATCTTCTGCACCGGCAGCCCGGCGTCGCGCCATGCGCGCAGTCCGCCGCGCAGGCTTTGCACTCGCGTGAAACCGAGCTTGCCGAGCGCCGATGCCGCGGCGCCGCCGCGCAATCCGCGGTCACAGTAGACGATCACCGGACGCGCAACATGCTTCGCGAGCTCGCCTCCGCGGTCCTTCAGCTGAGACAGCGGGACGTGCATCGCGTTCGGAAGCTGCGCACCCGTGTATTCCTTCGGCTCCCGGACGTCCAGAACGATGGGGTTTTCGGTGTTGATCATCCGCGTCGCGTCGAACGTGCCGATTTCGCGAACCGGCGAGAGCCGGCGCGTCACCCACGGCCACAGCAACATGACGCCGGACAGGACGAACACCAGCACGAGAGGCCAGTTTTTCTCGAGGAAAGGCAGCATGCGAGCGTCGCCTGGGCAAAGACTAAAATGATAGCGTACGGTGCGTTCGCTTCTCCCGGACGATCCGCTCGGCATGGAAACCCTCGTCCCCCCGTCACCGTCCGCTGCCCTCGCTTCCGCCGCAATTCGGCCGGCAGTGCGCCCGCTCGTTCTGCTCATTCTCGACGGATTCGGCTGCAGGGAGGACGCGCCCGACAACGCGATCACCCGCGCGAATGCGCCGAACTGGCGGCGCCTTCTCGCCACCTGCCCGCACACGACAATCGACGCTTCCGAGCTTCGCGTTGGATTGCCTGAAGGACAGATGGGAAATTCGGAAGTCGGCCACCTGAACATCGGTGCCGGCCGCGTCGTGTATCAGGATTACACGCGGATCGACGTTGCGATTCGCGACGGCGAGTTCCTTCTCAATTCCGCGCTGGTCGACGCCATCGAGATCGCGCGACGCGCGAAGGCGACGGTGCACGTGCTCGGCCTGCTTTCACCGGGGGGCGTGCACAGCCACGAGCGCCAGATCCAGGCGATGGTCGAAATGGCGGCGAACGGCGGCGTCGCGCAGGTTGCCGTGCATGCGTTCCTCGACGGCCGCGATACGCCGCCGCGCAGCGCCAAGGCGTCGCTCGACCGGATGCAATCGACATGCGAGCGCCATCCGAACGCGCGCATCGCATCGATCTGCGGCCGTTACTATGCGATGGACCGCGATCAGCGCTGGGAACGCGTCGCGCCCGCGTACGAACTGATCGTCGACGGCGCAGCCCTCTTTCGCGCGGATTCCGCGCAGGCGGCGCTCGCGGCCGCATATGCGCGCGGCGAGTCGGACGAGTTCGTGCAGGCCACGGCCATCGTCGATCGACACGGCGAGGCAATGCGCATGCGTGACGGCGATGTCGTCGTGTTCATGAATTTCCGGGCCGACCGCGCACGCGAGATGACTCGCGCGCTGACCGATCCCGAGTTCAATGGTTTCGCACGTAAGCGGGTGCCGCGGCTCGCCCGCTTCGTATCGCTGACACGCTACGGCGACGAGTTCCGGCACCTGGCCGTCGCCTTCGAGCCGCAGGCGGTGAACAACAGCTTCGGCGAGTATGTCGCCCGCCTCCACCTTTCCCAGCTGCGCATCGCCGAGACCGAGAAGTACGCGCACGTCACCTATTTCTTCAATGGCGGCAGCGAGGCCGTTTATCCCGGGGAGGACCGCATCCTCGTGCCGTCGCCAAAGGTTGCGACCTACGACCAGAAGCCGGCGATGAGCGCGTTCGAGGTCACCGACCGGCTCGTCGATGCGATCGCGAGCGGGCGCTACGACGCGATCATCTGCAACTACGCGAACGGCGACATGGTCGGTCACACCGGCAATTTCGACGCCGCGAAGGAGGCGATCGAGGCGCTCGATGCGTGCATCGGCCGGGTCGTCGATGCCGCGCGCGCGGTCGGCGGAGAAGTGGTCATAACGTCCGATCATGGCAACGCCGAGCAGCTGCACGACGACACCACCGGCCAGGCGCACACCGCGCACACGTTGAATCTCGTGCCGTGCGTATATGTCGGCCGTCCCGCAACGATGCGCGACGGCGGCGCGCTGCAGGACATCGCCCCGACGCTGTTGGCGTTGATGGGTTTGCCGAAGCCGCCGGAGATGACGGGCCACTCGCTGGTTCGCCTCGACACGAAGCCAAGGGAACTCCCCGGTGCGGCCGCGGACCAACGCGAGCCGCGCCCGTGACCATGTGATAGCGGTGAGGTTCGAGTAACAAGGATCCACCGGCGGTCGACCTATCGCGCCGGCGCTTTTCTTAGCATCATCAAAAGCTGTCCACGACAGAGACCCGCCGGCGGTGCGCCGATCAGCGGAAATCGCAGGGAAAGCATTGAGTTCGGCCGCACCGGCAGGCGTATACTTGATTTGAAGAGGTTCCGCTGCGGCGCGACTGGCGCCGTGCGGTCGACGAGGACGAAATCGGGGTTTTCGATGCGCGACGGAATGAAGAAGGCGACTTGGATTGGAATGGGTGCGGTGCTCGGCCTGCTGCTGAGCCTCAACCTCTCGGTGTTCGCGCAACGCGAAACGCGGCTGCCCATCCCCTACGAGGATCTGCAGCTCCTGTCAGCCGTGTTCGGCAAGATCAAGAGCGACTACGTCGAGCAGGTGCCGGACGACAAGCTGATCAAGGAAGCGATCAACGGGATGGTGCATGGTCTCGATCCGCACTCGGACTTCCTCGATGCCGAGGCATTTCACGAGTTGCAGGTCGACACCCAGGGTCGCTTCGGGGGCCTCGGCATCGAAGTCGGCATCGAAGATGGCGTGATCCGCGTCGTCTCTCCGATTGAGGACACGCCGGCGTTCAAGGCCGGCATCAAATCGGGGGACCTCATCGTCAAGATCGACGACATGGCGACGCGCGGCATGCCGCTCGCGAAAGCCGTGGAGAAGATGCGCGGCAAGCCCGGAACGTCGGTCCTGTTGACGGTCGTGCGGAAGGACGCCGACACCCCGCTCACGTTTACGCTGCTGCGCCAGGAAATCAACGTCAAGAGCATTCGTGCAAAGGCGCTGGAGCCGGGCTATGGCTACATCCGCGTGCGTAAGTTCCAGGAAGACACCGGTGGCGATCTGGCGAGGGCGATTCGCGACCTCTATGCCAACGGACCGCTCAAGGGCCTCGTTCTCGATCTGCGCAGCGATCCGGGTGGTCTTTTGAACCAGGCGGTGGCCGTTTCGTCGGCGTTCCTGCCGAAGGACGCGCTCGTCGTCTACACCGACGGGCGCACGCCCGACGCGCGTATGCGGCTCACCGCGAGTCGCGAGAACTACGTGCGCCGAGGCGAGGATTATCTGCGCGACCTCCCGGCAGGCATCAAGACGGTACCGATGGTCGTGCTCGTGGATGCCGGAACCGCCTCCGCGTCGGAAATCGTCGCCGGCGCATTGCAGGACCACAAGCGTGCTACGGTGCTCGGCGCAAAGACGTTCGGCAAGGGTTCGGTGCAGACCATCCTGCCGCTCGGCAACAATACCGGGCTCAAGCTCACGACCGCACGCTACTACACACCGGCCGGCCGTTCGATCCAGGCCAAGGGCATCGAACCCGACATCGCGGTGGACGACGGCCGGGACTCGCCGAACCGCATTCGCGAGGCAAACCTCGAGCACCATCTCGACGTTCCCGCCCCGGGAAGCGTCGATGCGTCGAAGGGCACGACGGCCGCAGGCAAGGGCACGGCAGCGACGGCTCCTGACGTGAAAACGGCACCGAAGGTCGGAGGCCAGCCCGATGCGCTGCCGCCGCGGCTGGACTTTGGCTCGGACGAAGATTTCCAGCTCAAGCAGGCGATGAATCACCTCAAGGGCATGCCGGTGATCGAGTCGGTCAAGTCCGCGATGTCGGCACAGGTGAAAACGCAGTAGTCTCGGGTATCAGATATCGGGGTCAGGTACCAGATTGATCGACAAAGCCCGGCGTCCCCGGGCTTTGTCGCTTCTGCCACCCTGATTGGTGCGCCATCGTTGCCTGATGCTAAACCTGATCGCTGAACTCATCCTTGACGTGATCGCTGCTGATCGCTGAACTGATACCTGACATCTGGAATGGACGACTCGCAGCTTCTTCGCTACAGCCGGCACCTCCTGCTCGACGAGCTCGGACCTGCCGCACAGGCGAAATTCGGTGCCGCGCACGCGCTCATCATCGGTGTCGGCGGGTTGGGCGCTCCGGTCGCCCAATTCCTTACAGCAGCGGGCGTGGGCACGCTGACCCTCTGCGATGCGGATAGCGTCGATCTCACGAATCTGCAGCGTCAGATCCTCTACTCCACGACCGATATCGGCCGTCCCAAGGTGCAGGCGGCCGCCGGACGGCTTGCAGCGATCAATCCAGGCGTCACGCTGTGTCTCGTCGCCTCCCGCGTCGGCCCAGGCGAGATTGCCCGGTTGACGCTGGCCGCGGACGTCGTCGTCGACTGCAGCGACAATTTCGAGACGCGACATGCAGTGAACCGAGCGTGCGTCGCCGCACGCAAACCGCTGGTCTCGGGCGCGGCCGTGCGCTTCGACGGACAGCTCGCCGTCTTCGATCCCCGCGTCGCTGCGAGTCCCTGCTATCACTGCCTGTTCGGAGAAGGAGATGCAATCGAGGAAACGCGGTGCGCGACGATGGGTGTGTTCGCGCCGCTCGTCGGCATCGTCGGCGCAACGCAAGCGGCCGAAGCGCTCAAGCTCCTCGCCGGCATCGGCGAGTCGCTGGCCGGCCGACTGCTGCTGCTCGACACGCTGACGATGCAGTGGCGCGAATTGCGGGTGCCCCGCGACCCGGACTGTCCGGTGTGCCGATTGCGTGAGCCCGCCCGCGAGCCTTCATGATGATGTGCGGTGTCCGCTCGACGCGAATCATGTCTGCGTCGCCGCACGCGGCGCAGGCGGCAATGCGTCAGCGCGCTGTCCGGCAAGGTCTCGTCATCGGCATGATCGCGCTGATCGGCCCGTTCTGCCCCGCGTTCGGCGCCGACCGATCGACCGCAGCGGAAGCAGCGCCGTCGCTGCACGCGCCTCACGCCGTCCTTGCCGAAGCGGAGTGGGAGGCGATCCGGACGACGATCGCCGATCAGCTTGCCGCGCTTCGCGGCGGCGATGCGTTGCGCGCGTTCTCGTTTGCGTCCGCGGGCATACAAGAGCAGTTCGGCGATGCTGACATCTTCCTCGCCATGGTTCGGGGAAGCTACGCGGCGCTGCTCGACGCGCGCTACACGGAATTCCTCGAAGGTGCCGTCATCGATGCCCACACAATCCAGCCCCTGCGTCTCGTGCTGAGCGACGAGACGGTCCTCGTTGCCCTGTACGAAATGCAGCGGGACGAGCGTAACGGTTGGCGCATCGCGGGGTGCGTCATCGCCCCGTCGACGGTGCGCTCGATCTGAGCTGTTCTCGCGTGCGGCGGTCGTTGCGCCGCAAGTGTTCGTTCGGTCTGCTAGTCCATTTCGCTTTGCGAGCCGTTCTCCGTTCGCTCGAGCGAGCCGTTCTATTTGCGGGCGGACCCCCTTGCCGGCGCTGATGCAAGCAGACGTTGACATGCGTTGACTTCGCCCTGCTCCGCCTGCGCATTTGCCCAGGAGGCGAACTGATCGGTGGCCGCGGTGCGATCGGCGGGCCTCGGCGATTCGAACGCGGCGATGAAATCCGGCGTCGCGAGCGCGCAACGTCCGGTCAGCGCCAGGACGCGCGCGTGCGTCATTCGCGCCGCGGTGCGCGCGGCGTCATTTGCTGCGTTCTGCTCTGCGACGCGCGCGCCGGCGAGGCGAAGCGCGAAAGTTGTGCCGCGCGCGCTCAACGCCTCGCCTACGCTCGCGCACGCGTTGCGCAGTCGCTCCACGCGCTGCCCTTCAGCGCAAAGGGCTCGCAACGGAGGCGCCCACGCAAGATCCCGGGTCGACGCGTAGTTCGCTGCTGCCTTCGCCTTCGCGGCGGGATCGATTCCCGTGTCGAGGCCGCGCAGATAAGCCCACCACCGCGCGGCGCCCTCGGACCAGTAGTCGTCGAAGCGCGGCGCGAGTGCGGCTTGCTCGAGGAAGCTCATCGCCAGATCGCCTTCACCGCGTTGCCGAGCGCGACCGGCGAGGAGGAGCATCGGCACGCCGTTGTCGCTGTCGCGGCGCGCCCAGTCGGCAAGCCGGTCGACGGCATCGCACGGCGCGAGCGACGGACGCACCGGTTGCAGGCACGCGATACCGAGCGATGCAAGATACAGCCGTTCCCCGGGAGCCGATGTCCGCGCGGCCGCGTAGTGGCGCACCTGCGATTCGATGTCGATCGTCTCGATGTCGCCTGCGAGCCACTCGATGCGCGGTTCATTCGCGGTGAGCAGCCGGAGGCGAAGATCCGCGTCAAGGCGGTCGAGCTCCGGTTGCCACCGCGACGGCGCTGCGTCGCCGCCGCGCGCCTCGGCGCCGGTTGGCGTACGAATCTCCACGGACGGATTCGTCGCGGGAGCTGCTGGTGCGGATGGACTGGGCTGCGCGCCGCTGCGTTGCTGCGCGGCATCGCCGCTATTCGGCGTGCCGGCCTTGGGCAGGGGTGGGGGGGGTGCCAGCGGAGGCGGCGCCTGCGCGATTGCGGAGCACACCGCCGTCGCGATCGCGAGAGCCAGCACAAGCGAAGGGAATTTCACGAGAGGACTCCGAACACTCACCACAGTACAGCAATCGATGCGATCCCGAAACGCGACACGCAAACTCAAGGACGCCACACCACGATTGCACGACGGGCGGCCGAGCGTCTCACGCGCACCGCGCGCCATGCGAGGCGGGCGGGGGACGTCAGCCGAACAGGAATTTCCGCTGCAGCGGCCAGCCGTCCTGTGGCGAACGCTTGAACCCGCTCTTCGCGAACAGTTGCCAGCGTCCGACGACGTACGCGATGAGCACGGCCGCGTCCGCGTTCGCATCACCATGCCAGGCGTTAGCGGCCTGCGCGATCCGCAGCGATTGGCGGAGCGCCGCCTCGAGCTTTTCGACGAACTGGTTGATCCGCGCCTGCAGGCGCTCGTCCTCGTTCACGAGCGCATCGCCTATCAGCACGCGCGTCATCCCCTGGTTCTTTTCCGCAAAGCGCAGCAGCATCACCACCGTCTGCTCGGCCTGGGCCGCGCCATCTTCCGACTCGGTCTGGATCTTGTTCACGAGCGAGAACACCGTCGATTCGATGAACTCGATCAGACCCTCGAACATCTGCGCCTTGCTTGCGAAATGCCGGTAGAGCGCAGCCTCCGACACGTCGAGCTTTGCCGCGAGCGCGGCGGTAGTGACCTTCTCCCCGCGCGGTGCCTCGAGCATCGTCGCAAGCGTCTGCAGGATCTGCAGCTTGCGTTCGCCGGGCTTGCTCGCCATCGTCGCGGCTCGCGTCGCCGTCAGCTCGCCCGCTGCGGCGGCGTGTCGTCGGCTCGGATCATCGTGCCGACGCCTTCGTTGGTAAGGACTTCGAGCAGCAATGCGTGGTCGACGCGACCATCGATGATGTGCGAGCTCTTGACGCCGTTCTTCACCGCGTCGAGCGCCGAGCCCATCTTCGGCAGCATGCCGCCGCTGATCGTGCCGTCGGCGAAGAGGGCGTCGATCTCGCTCGCGGTCAGCCCCGTCAAAAGCTTGCCGCGCTTGTCCAGCACGCCGACGGTGTTCGTCATCAACACGAGCTTTTCCGCGCGAAGCGTTTCCGCGAGCTTGCCCGCGACGAGGTCGGCGTTGATGTTGTAGGCCTCGCCTTCGCCGCCGACGCCGATCGGCGCAATCACCGGGATGAAGTCGCGGGAATCGAGCAGGCTGATGAGCTCGGCATCGATGTGCTCGATCTCGCCGACGAGACCGATGTCGACGAGCTCTCCGGGTATGGTGTCGCTCTTCAGCAGCATCTTGCGGGCACGGATGAACGCACCATCCTGGCCCGTCAATCCGACCGCCTTGCCGCCCTGCTGGTTGATGAGGCTCACGATCTCCTGGTTGAGCTCGCCCAGCACCATCTCGACGACGTTCATCACGCGCTCGTCGGTGACCCGCATGCCCTGCCGGAATTCGCTTTCGATGCCCATCTTCGACAGCAGATCGCCGATCTGCGGCCCGCCGCCGTGCACGAC
>JBKPOL010000187.1:0-3409 GCA_046733075.1 Pseudomonadota bacterium
GACGGCGGGGGCGGTGAAGGCGTGATCAGGAGTCCGTTGACCGATCGCAGTCGTCGGACACGTCCAACCACGGTCCGCTTCGCTGGGCGCGCATCGATCGTGCGTCGGCAGCGCTGGTCGCGCATCCCTGCTTTGGCCGACTCACTGATCCGAAGCGCCGCCGGCTCGCGCGTACCGCGGCTGCGCCCCTGTCGGCGCAACGCTTCGCGGGCGCGTGATGGGTGCCCAGTCGCAGCCGTTTCTCAGCCCACAACCGTCAAACGACCACTGACATTACACACCTGACAATGGCCTCCGTCTCCTTTCACAACATCGAGAAGGCCTTCGGCACCACGAAGGTCATCCACGGCATCTCGTTCGACATCCAGGACGGCGAGTTCATGGTACTCGTCGGACCGTCGGGCTGCGGCAAGTCGACGCTCCTGCGCATGCTGGCCGGACTGGAGGAGATCACCGCGGGCACGATCGCGATCGATGCGCGCCCGGTGAACGACGTCGACTCGAAGGATCGCGACATCGCGATGGTGTTCCAGAGCTACGCGCTCTATCCGCACATGACGGTCCGCGACAACATGGGCTTCAGCCTGCGTTTGCGCAAGGCGGACAAGAGCGAGATCGCCAACCGGGTGGCGCGCGCCGCGCAAATCCTGAATCTGGAGCCTTATCTCGAGCGTTATCCGCGCGAACTGTCGGGCGGCCAGCGCCAGCGCGTTGCGATGGGCCGCGCGATCGTTCGCGATCCGAAGGTGTTCCTGTTCGACGAGCCGCTGTCGAACCTCGATGCGAAGCTGCGCGTGCAGATGCGCTCGGAGATCAAGGCGCTGCACCAGCGTCTCAAGACGACGACCGTCTACGTCACGCACGACCAGATCGAGGCGATGACGATGGCCGATCGCATCGTCGTCATGCACGACGGCGTCATCGAGCAGATCGGCACGCCGCTCGAGCTGTACGACCGGCCGAACAACCTGTTCGTCGCGCAATTCATCGGTTCGCCCGCCATGAACATCGTGCGCGGCACGCTCCGGCGCGCGAACGGCTCGTCCTTCGTGGAAAGCGCCGACGGGATCCGCTGGCCGCTCGGCGGCGCTGCGGGCACCGACGGGCAGACCGTCACGTACGGCGTGCGTCCCGATCATCTCGAGCTCGCTGCGAATCAACCGCAGACCGTTCCCGGAGAGATCATCGTCGTCGAACCGACGGGATCGGAGACGGAGCTTGTCGTCCGCATAGGCGAGGCACAGGTCGTTGTCGAGACGCACGGCCGACCCGCATTGCAGCCGGGCGACAAGGTGCGATTCATGGTCGACCCGGCCAACGTCCACCTATTCGACGGGGCATCCGGGGCGCGGCTCGCGTCTTGACGTCAACGGCCGCGAGCGCCGCCCACCGCACCTTTCCCGCGCGGCTGCGAGCGCAGCGCGATGATTGCATCAGATACCCAGATGGCCTCATCGGACGTATCTCCTTATCCGTTCATCGAACATCTGCTCGGATTTCAGAAAACGGCGGCCCTCAAGGCGGCGGTCGCGCTGGATCTTTTCAGCGCGATCGGCAAGGGCAGCGAAACGGCCGCCGCATTGGCATCGCGGGTCCAGGCGTCCGAGCGCGGCGTCCGTATCCTTTGCGATTACCTGACCGTTGCCGGTCATCTGGAGAAATCGGGTGACACGTACCGGCTGACGCCTTCGGCTGCAGTGTTTCTCGATCGGGCGTCGCCTGCATGCATCACGAGCGTCGTCGATTTCCTCGCATCTCCGATCGTGATCGCGCGCTATCTCGGCGACCCTGAGGCGATCGTCCGCAATGGTGGCGCGCTGGACGAGGCGAGTCTCGCGCCGGAAGATCCGTCCTGGGTGGTGTTTGCGAAATCGATGGTGCCGTTCATGGCGCCTGTCGCACAGGGGGTTGCGTCAGCGGTTGCGGCGTGGTCGCCGCCGCCGAAGCGGATTCTCGACATCGCCGCCGGCCACGGCATCTTTGGCATCGCGCTCGCCGCAAAGATACCCGGCGCGCAATTGACGGCACTCGACTGGCCCAACGTGCTCGTCGTCGCGCGCGAGAACGCTACGAAAGCGGGCTTGACCGAGCGCTTCAACACGATCGCCGGCAGTGCGTTCGACGTTGACTGGGGCCGGGGCTACGACGTCGTGCTGCTGCCGAATTTCCTGCACCACTTCGATCGCGCGACGAACGAGTCGCTGTTGCACCGCGCACACGACGCGCTGGCGCCCGGCGGACGGGTGGTCGTCGTCGAAATGGTGCCGAACGACGACCGGGTGACACCGCCATTCCCTGCGATGTTCGCGTTCATGATGCTCGGCGGTACGCAGCATGGCGATGCCTATACACTGAGGGAATTCGAGGCGATGGCGCAGGCCGCGCATCTTGCCGTCGTCGCGTCGCAGCCGCTGCTGCCTTCGCCGTTGACAATGATTGTTCTCTCCTGACGCATGGATTCCGCCAACCCCAAACCCAAGCTCCGTTCCGCTCAATGGTTCGGTCGGCACGACCGCGATGGACTCGTGCATCGCTCGTGGATGAAGAACCAGGGCATACCGCACGATCAGTTCGACGGACGTCCCGTCATCGGCATCTGCAATACCTGGTCCGAGGCGACGCCCTGCAACGCGCATTTCCGCGAGCTGGCCGAGCACGTCCGGCGCGGCGTGCTCGACGCCGGTGGTTTTCCGCTTGAGTTTCCCGTGATGAGCCTCGGCGAGACGCTGATGCGCCCGACGACGATGCTCTTTCGTAACCAGTGCGCGATGGACGTCGAGGAGTCTATCCGGGCGAACCCGTTCGACGGCGTTGTGCTTCTGATGGGATGTGACAAGACGACCCCGGCGCTGCTGATGGGCGCCGCCTCGTGCGATCTGCCGACCATCGGTCTGTCCGGCGGACCCATGCTGAACGGAAAGTTTCGCGGTCACGACATCGGATCGGGCACGCACGTCTGGAAGTTCACCGAGATGTTGAAGACGGGCGAAATGAAAGAAGCGGACATGATCGACGCGGAATCGTGCATGTCGCGGTCGGCGGGACACTGCATGACGATGGGTACCGCTTCGACGATGGCGTCGATGGTCGAGGCGCTCGGCATGGGCTTGCCGACGAACGCGGCGATTCCGGCGGCCGATTCGCGCCGCAAGGTGCTCGCGCGCATGGCGGGCCGCCGCATCGTGAAGATGGTCGACGAGGATTTGCGGATGTCGAAGATCGCGACGCGGGAGGCGTTCGAGAACGCGATCATGGTGAACGGCGCGATCGGCGGGTCCACCAACGCCGTCGTGCATCTGCTTGCCGTCGCCGGAAGGCTCGGGGTGCAGCTGACGCTCGACGACTGGGATCGGTTCGGACGGTCGATGCCGTGCATCGTCAACCTGATGCCGTCGGGCGAATACCTGAT
>JBKPOL010000188.1:0-8233 GCA_046733075.1 Pseudomonadota bacterium
CAAGGCCGTGCGCCAGGGCGCCGCGGTGATGGGCAAATAGGAGAGGAGCGATGGGTGCGAACGACAAGACCGGCCTCGCAAGTGTCATCGGCCAGTCGGTGCTACGCAAGGAAGACGCGCGCTTTCTCACCGGCACCGGCCAGTTCACGTCCGACGTGGTAATGCCCCGCCAGACACATGCGTACTTCCTGCGCTCGCCGCATGCGCACGCGACGATTCGCTCGATCGATCTCGCGAAGGCCAAGGGTTCACCGGGAATCGTCGGCATCTTCACCGCCGAGGATCTCGCCGGTGTCAACGGCCTTCCGTGCGGCTGGCTCATCACCGGCACGGACGGCAAGCCGATGAACGAGCCGCCCCACCCGGTGCTCGCACAGGGCAAGACGCGCTATGTCGGCGATCCGGTCGCCGTGGTCATTGCCCAAACGATCGAGCAGGCCAAGGACGCCGCGGAACAGATCGTCGTCGACTATGACGTGCTGCCCGCTGTCGTCAGTTCCGTCGATGCGTTGAAGCCGGGTGCGCCGCAACTCCACGAACAGGCGGCAGGCAACCGATGCTATACGTGGGCGCTCGGCGACAAGGGCGCCGTGGACGCGGCATTCGCGAAAGCGGCGCACGTCACCAAGCTCGACATCGTCAACAACCGCCTCGTACCGAATGCAATCGAGCCGCGGGCAGCAATTGCGTCGTACAACCGTGCCGAGGACGCGTACACGCTTTACGTGACAAGCCAGAATCCGCACGTCGAACGGTTGCTGATGACGGCGTTCGTGCTCGGCCTGCCCGAGCACAAGGTGCGCGTGATCGCACCCGACGTCGGCGGCGGCTTCGGCTCGAAGATCTATCTGTACCCCGAAGAGACCGCCCTCGTCTGGGCCTCGAAGCGCCTCAATCGACCGATCAAGTGGACCGCCGAGCGCAGCGAAGCGTTCCTCGCCGATGCACATGGCCGCGATCACGTCACGCACGCCGAGCTCGCGCTCGATCAGAACGGCAAGTTTCTCGCGCTGTCGGTGCGCACGACGGCGAACATGGGG
Organism: Pseudomonadota bacterium; assembly: GCA_046733075.1. GTDB lineage: Bacteria > Pseudomonadota > Gammaproteobacteria > Burkholderiales > Casimicrobiaceae > VBCG01. Next base: position 1,041 of record JBKPOL010000188.1, read on the forward strand.
GCGTACCTGTCAACGTTCGCATCCTGCATTCCAACGATCCTCTACGCCACGCTGCTTGCGGGACAGTACACGACGCCGGCGATCTGGTGCGAAGTGACGGCGGTGTTCACGAACACGGCGCCGGTCGATGCGTACCGGGGTGCGGGGCGTCCGGAGGCGACCTACGTCGTCGAGCGCATCGTCCGCGACGCGGCCGTCGAGCTCGGCATCTCTCAGGAGGAGTTGCGCAGGCGCAATTTCATTCGTGAATTTCCATATCAGACACCCGTGGCGTTGAGCTACGACATCGGCAACTACGACCAGACGCTCGACGGCGCCATTGAAGCCGCCGATGTCGCCGGGTTCGCGGCACGCAAAGCCGACGCCAAGAAGCGCGGCAAGCTGCGCGGCATCGGCTACGCGTCGTACATTGAGGCGTGCGGCATCGCACCGTCGAACATCGCGGGTGCGCTCGGCGCGCGCGCCGGGCTTTTCGAGGCGGGCGAAGTGCGCGTGCATCCGACTGGCAGCATCACGGTCTTCACCGGCTCGCACAGTCACGGTCAAGGCCACGAGACGACGTTCGCGCAGGTGGTGGCCGCACGGCTCGGCGTACCCGTCGAGAACGTCGACGTCGTGCACGGTGACACCGGTCGGGTTCCGTTCGGCATGGGAACGTACGGCTCGCGCTCGCTGTCCGTCGGCGGTACGGCGATCGTGAAGGCGGTCGACAAGATCATCGCGAAGGGCAAGAAGATCGCGGCGCATCTGCTCGAGGCCGCCGAAACCGACATCGAATTCCACGACGGCAAGTTCGTCGTCGCGGGCACGGACCGCAGCAAGACTTTCGGGGAAGTGGCGCTCGCCGCCTACGTTCCGCACAACTATCCGCTCGACAAGCTGGAGCCGGGGCTCAACGAAAACGCGTTCTACGATCCGACGAACTTCACGTTTCCTGCAGGCACGCACATTTGCGAAGTGGAAGTCGACCCGGACACCGGCGTCGTCGAGGTCGCGTCGTTCACCGCGTGCGACGATTTCGGCAACATCGTCAATCCGATGATCGTCGAGGGTCAGGTGCACGGCGGCGTCGCACAGGGGCTCGGCCAGGCGTTGCTCGAGCATTGCGTCTATGACCGCGAAACCGGTCAGCTGCTCTCGGGCAGCATGATGGATTACGCGCTTCCTCGGGCGGACGACGTGCCATCGTTCAAGGTGCAGACGAAAGTCACGCCGTGCACGCACAATCCGCTCGGCGCAAAAGGCTGCGGTGAAGCGGGCGCGATCGGTGCACCCGCCGCCTTCATGAACGCGGTGCTGGACGCACTCGCTCCCGTGGGTGTCAAACATCTCGACATGCCTGCATCCCCGCATCGCGTCTGGAGCGCGATTCGCGCGGCGCACGCCAACGCTTGACGGAGTCGACCATGTACGCCATCGAACTGGCGCAACCGAAGACGCTCGCGGACGCCGCATCGATTCTCGCTTCCACCGGGGGACGGCCCCTCGCGGGTGGCCAGAGCCTTGTCGCGGCAATGAAGCTCCGGCTGTCACAGCCCGGAACGCTCGTCGACCTGTCCGGCATTCCGGACCTGAAGGGCATCCGGAAGGACGGCGAGCGCCTCGTCATCGGCGCTATGACCCGCCACGCGGAAATCGCCTCGTCGGATCTCGTGAAGAGCGCCGCTCCCGCACTGGCAAGCGTTGCCGAAGGCATTGGCGATCGCCAGGTGCGCAACATGGGAACAATCGGCGGCTCGCTCGCGAACAACGATCCTGCCGCGGATTGGCCCGCAGCGGTGGTTGGTGCCGGCGCGATCATTCGCACGAACGTGCGGGCGGTGCCCGCCGACGATTTCTTTCGTGGCATGTTCGAAACCGCGCTCGCGCCCGACGAGATCATCACGGCCATCGATTTTCCGATCCCGCAGCGCGCGGCCTATGCGAAATTTCCGAATCCCGCATCGCGCTTTGCGCTGGTCGGCGTGTTCGTCGCGCAGGCTGCGAACGGCGACGTACGTGTAGCGGTGACGGGTGCTGCGTCCTCGGTGTTTCGTGCAACGGCCATCGAGAATGCGCTGAAGCAAAGCTTCACACCGGTCGCCGCGAAAGGCGTCAGGATGGACGCGACGGGTCTCAATGGCGATCTGCACGGCTCGCCGGAATACCGCGCGCATCTGATCCCGGTAATGGCGTCGCGCGCAGTAGCGGCATGCATGTGACGGTGTGACAACCGGGCCGCGATGGACGGCCCGCCGTTGGCAAGCCTCGCGGTGCGGCGTCGGGGTGACCACGTAAAATGCGTCGACGCGCCCTGATTCGCCGCGGACGGGCGCGGTTTGCCGCCCACCGCCTCCAATGCAATCACCCGTTCCCGCCGACGTCGATGCCACCCTCGCGCTTCTCGAGGCCCGGGACTACGTGGCTGATCGAAGGCTCGCGACGGCGGTCTTTCTCGCGCTGAAGCTTCGCCGCCCGTTGTTTCTCGAAGGCGAGGCGGGTGTCGGCAAGACCGAGATTGCCAAGGTCCTCGCAGCCGCGCTCGGTCGCCCGCTGGTGCGACTGCAATGCTACGAAGGCCTCGACACCGCGGCTGCCGTGTACGAGTGGAACTATCCGCGGCAGATGATCGAAATCCGCCTGGCGGAGGCGGCGGGAAACGTCGAGCGGAGCGAGCTTGCACACGATATCTTCACGACCCGTTTCCTGCTGCGCCGGCCGCTCCTGCAGGCGCTGTCACCGGAGAATGGCGGGACGCCCGTGCTGCTGATCGACGAGCTCGATCGCGCCGACGAGCCGTTCGAGGCGTACCTGCTCGAGGTTCTCTCGGACTATCAGGTGACGATTCCCGAACTCGGCACGATCCGCGCGGAGACCCCACCGGTCGTCGTCGTGACCTCCAACCGCACCCGCGAGATTCACGACGCCATCAAGCGCCGTTGCCTCTATCACTGGGTCGATTATCCGGATGCGCTGCGCGAGCTTGCGATCGTGCGCCGCAAGTGTCCGCGCGCGAGCGAGTCGCTGGCGCGCGAAGTCGTCGCGTTCACGCAGCGCCTCCGCGCGCTCGATCTGTTCAAGGCGCCCGGGATCGCGGAAACGCTCGATTGGGCCGAAGCGCTCGTTGCGCTCGACCGGATCACGCTCGATCCGCAAACCGTTGCGGATACGCTCGGCGCGCTGCTCAAGTACCAGGACGACGTCGGCGCGATTACGCCTGAACTCGCAGCCAAGCTTGTGCGCGAGGCTCAAAATGTCGAGTGATCGCCGGCGCCCGGCCCCGGAGCGGCGCGCCGCTTGCGCGCTCGTGTGTATCGCGTCGCATGGGCAGGTCCAGTGAGCGGCGTGGCCGCGGCCTCCGCTCTGCTCGACGCGCTGCCGCGTGGCCGGCTTGCGGAGAACGTGCTGCATTTCGTTCGTGTCCTTCGCGTCGCGGGCCTTCCCGTCGGTCCGGCGAAAGTCCTCGACGCGCTCGCGGCCGTCGAGGCAGTCGGGCTCGACAATCGCACGGATTTTCGCGAAGCGCTCGCTGCCGTTCTCGTTTCGCGTCGGGAGCACCACGCGATCTTCGAGCAGGCGTTCGAGCTCTTCTGGCGCAATCCGCGGCTGCTGGAAAAGATGCTCGCGGCGTTGCTGCCTAAGGTTCAGGCACGCACTGGAGATACGGAGGACGAATTGCCCGCGCGTCTCGCGCAGGCGATGCTCCCGCCGGCACTGCCGCCCGCGCCGCGGGAAATCGACGAAACCGACGTCGATGCGACGTTCTCGTTCTCGTCGCGCGAAGTGCTGCAGCACAAGGACTTCGCGACGATGACGAACGACGAGCTTGCGGAGGTGAAGGCGCTGCTGCGCCGGATGAAGCTGCCGTTCCCCGAGCGTCCGGTTCGCCGGACGATGGCGGCGCCGCGCGGACATGCGATCGACATGCGCGCCACGCTACGTCGCAGCATCGGCGCCGGAGGCGCGCTCACTTCGCTTCGCTTCCGCGCCCGCCGGCGTCGCACGCCGCCACTTTGCGTCCTGTGCGACATCTCCGGCTCGATGGACCGCTACGCACGAATGCTGCTGCATTTCCTGCACGCCATAACAAACGATCGCCATAGGGTCCATGTGCTGACGTTCGGCACGCGCCTGACGAACATCACGCGGCACCTGCGGCAGCGCGATGTCGACGTCGCGCTTGCGCGTGTTGCCGATGCGGTCGAGGATTGGGCAGGCGGAACGCGCATCGGTCTCTGCCTGACGGAGTTCAATCGCAAATGGTCGCGACGCCTGCTCGGCCAGAACGCCGTGGTGCTGCTGATCAGCGATGGACTCGACGCCGATGCGGGCGAGGGCCTTGCATTCGAGGCGGAGCGGCTCGCGAAATCATGCGCGCGCGTCGTCTGGCTGAACCCGCTGCTTCGCTACGAGGGGTTTGAAGCGCGGCCGGCGGGGATCAAGGCGCTGCTACCGCACGTCGACGATTTCCTGCCCGTGCACAACCTGGAGACGTTGACGGATCTGACCGCGGCGCTCTCCCGTCCACGCCGGGAACGTGGCGTGCCATCGCGCGTCCATTGAGTGCGATCAACGATGGAATTATCGAATACACGTATCGTTCCTGCGCCGCGCGAAAGAGTGTGGATCGCGCTGAACGACCCCGATACGCTCAAGGCGTGCCTGCCCGGCTGCGAAGTTCTCGAGCGCACGGCGGACAACGAGTATCGGGTCGTGATGGCGGCGCGTGTCGGGCCCGTTTCCGCGCGTTTCAACGGCCGCATGATGCTGCGCGATATCGATCCGCCCAATGGCTACACGCTGCAATTCGATGGCCAGGGCGGCGCCGCGGGCTTTGCGCGAGGCGATGCACGCGTCACACTTGCTGCGGAAGGGGAGCAAAGCACGGCGCTGTCGTACACCGCGAAGGCGCAGGTAGGCGGAAAGCTCGCCCAGATCGGGTCGCGGCTGGTGGACGGCGCGGCGGCCAAGATGACGGACGATTTCTTCGCCCGCTTCGTCGAGCGCCTCGCGCCGAAAGAGCCCGAGGAGGTTCCGGCGGGCGCGACCCCCGAAACGGAAACAGCGATCGGCACCGCGGGCGCGAGCACGCCGTTGCTTACGCCGCCCGGTGGCTCGCCGTGGATTCGCTATGCGGCACTGGTCGCGATCATCGTCGTGCTGATCGTGCTCTACATGCGCGGTTATCGCTGACATGGCGGGAAAACGTAGCGAGATGGAGACGTAGCGGTGGATAGTGTCGATGTGGATGTGCTCCGCAAGAGCGCCGAATGGGTGGACGAGGGCCGGCGCGTGCTGCTCGTCACGGTCGTCAAGACGTGGGGCAGCTCCCCGCGGCCGGAAGGCGCCATGCTGGCCGTTCGGGAGGACGGCCAGGTCGTCGGCTCGGTGTCCGGCGGCTGCATCGAGGACGATATCGTCGATCGTACGCGCCGCGAAGGGCAGCGCGCGACGAAATGCGAGGTGGTGACGTACGGCGTGTCCGCGGACGAGGCGCGGCGCTTCGGATTGCCCTGCGGTGGAACCCTGCAGCTCGTGCTCGAGCCGCTCCATCGCGAATCCGGCATGCGGGCGCTGTTGCGGGAGGTCGAGACCGGCCATCTCGTCGCACGGCGTCTCGATCTCGCGACGGGCTTCGCGACGCTGCATCCGGCGCAGGCGAGCGACGGCCTGGCATTCGACGGCAAGGTGCTGCGGACGATCCACGGCCCGCGCTACCGGATGCTCGTCATCGGCGCGTCGCAGCTGTCGAAGTACCTCGCGCAGATCGCCGTCGGCCTCGACTACCAGGTCACGATCTGCGACCCGCGGGAGGAGTACACCGAAACGTGGGACGTGCCCGGCGTGACGCTCGTGCGCACGATGCCCGACGATACTGCGCTTGCGATGAAGCTCGACGAGCGTTCCGCCGTCGTCGCGCTGACGCACGACCCCAAGCTCGATGACCTCGCGCTGATGGAAGCGCTCAAATCGCCCGCGTTCTACGTGGGCGCGCTTGGCTCCCGCGCCAACAATGCGAAGCGGCGCGAACGGTTGCGCGAATTCGATTTGAGCGATGAACAGATTTCGCGATTGCACGGACCGATCGGCCTGTTCATTGGCAGCCGGACGCCGCCCGAAATCGCCGTGTCGATTCTCGCCGAGATCACCGCAGTGAAGAACGGCGTCGATCCCGAGCGGGTCGCCACCGTCGCGGTCGCAAAGGCCGAGCTCGATCAAACGCCGGCGTGCAGCAACGCTACCTAGCGTGCAACGCGTTCGCGTTCATAGCGTTCACAGGCCCTAGCCCATGACCGCGCGCTACCTATCCGGCTTCGGCAGCGAGCTCGCCTCGGAGGCGCTCGAAGGTGCGCTTCCGGTCGGCTGCAACTCGCCGCAACGCGTGCCGTACGGACTGTACGCCGAGCAATTGTCCGGCACCGCGTTCACGGCCCCGCGTCAGGTCAATCGTCGCGCGTGGCTCTACCGGATCCGTCCGGCGGTGCTGCACGGTGAATTCCGCGAACTTCCGCAACCGTCGCTGAAAAGCGCGCCCTTCGACGAGGTGGCGGCATCACCCAACCAGTTGCGGTGGGACCCGTTGCCGATACCCGATGCGGCAACGGATTTCATCGACGGTCTCGTAACCATCGCGGGCAATGGGAGTGTGACGTCGCAAGCGGGAATCGCGATTCACGTGTACGCGTGCAACCGTTCGATGAGCGACCGGTTCTTCTACGATGCGGACGGCGAGCTGCTGCTCGTCCCCGAGCGTGGCGCGTTGCGGGTCGCCACCGAGATGGGCGTTGTCGACGTTGCACCGGGAGAGATCGCCGTCGTCCCGCGCGGCGTGCGCTTCGCCGTTGAGCTGAATGACGCCGAGGCGCGCGGGTACGTCTGCGAGAACTACGGGGCGCTGCTGCGACTGCCGGAGCTCGGCCCCATCGGCGCCAACGGTCTCGCCAATCCGCGCGATTTTCTCGCGCCCGTGGCCGCATACAGCGAGCGTGAGGGCACATTCGAGCTGGTCGCGAAATTCAGTGGCCGTTTATGGCGCGCGCCGATCGATCATTCACCGCTCGACGTGGTCGCGTGGCATGGCAACTACACGCCGTACAAATACGATCTTGCCCGCTTCAACGCGATCAACACCGTGAGCTTCGATCATCCCGATCCGTCGATCTTCACGGTGCTGACGTCGCCGTCCGACACCGCCGGCACGGCCAATGTCGATT
>JBKPOL010000189.1:0-12846 GCA_046733075.1 Pseudomonadota bacterium
CTGCGCAATCGCCGCCGGCCCGGGCGGCTCGAGCAGATAGGTTTGACGCACCGGCGCCGAGCGCGTGAGGGCGGAGCACGCGCCGAGCACCATCGCGAGCAGTACGGCGCATAGCCCGGCCACAGGGAGGCACGCATGCACGGAGTTGCGGTGGCTCATGGGGTGCGCTCCAGCGGACGAGGTGGGGCGCCGAAAAACAGGTTCGACGGATATCGCTTCGCGTCTTCCGTCAAATCGCGCAGGTTGTCGGTGATCTGGCGCAGGTTGGCAAAGGTCGTCGCGAGATCCCCTTCACCTCCGCCGAAGATGCGATCGAGGCGCGCGAGCGTACGTTCGAGATGAGCGATCGATTGCGGCAGCTTGGGATCGCTCACGAGTTGACGGACGCTCGCAAGCGTCGCCGACGTATTGTCAGGGAGCTTCGTGAATGCGGGGTTGGCAAGGAACGACTTGAGCTCGCCATTCGTCTGTCGCAGCTCCCCGAGCAGCCCTACCGCTTCGTCGGACAGCTTTTTGGCAGCGATGCCGTCGAGCGTCGACTCGATCTTCGCGAGCGTCCGGTCCGCGCGCTTCGACACGTCCGAGATGCCCTTGGAAATGCCGGCCGAGTCTACGCTTGCGACGCGGTCCGTCGCGGTGGTGAGCAGCTTGTTGACGTTCGCGATCGTCGTCTCGATGTCGAGACGATGCAGCCGGTCGATGATCTCGGACGCGGCGTTGACGAACGTCGTTACCGTCGACGGCGTGCTCGGGATGTAGATGTTCTCGGGCGTCCAGTCAATCGGCAGCAGCGGCGTTGGCGAATCGACGTAGTCGAGCTCGAGGTAGTTGGTGCCCGTGATCCCTTGCGGCGCGAGGTGAACGCGCAGCCCGCGCTCGACTTCGATCCTGCTTGACTCGGGACTCGCGATGTCGTTCGCCGCGCGGCCGCCGACGAGGCGCGGCTCGAGCTGCGCCTCGACGAGCACGTACCGCTTGCGTTCGATCATCGGCCTGTCCTGCTCATACTTGACGTAGGTGAAGCTGATGCGCGTGACCTCGCCGATGACGACGCCGCGATATTTCATCTTCGAGCCGATATCCAGTCCCTGGACCGACTCGTTGAAGTAGGTCTCCATCGTGGTGCGCGGCTTCAGCCAGCGACCGGTGCCGATGATGAGCAGGACGGCGACGCCGGCGGCAACGGCGCCGATGACGAAAAGGCCGAGCTTGAAATAGTTCGCCTTGGCGGCCACGTCAATCGCTTCCCATCGTGGCTCGCAGCATGTGCGCGGCATGGCGTGCGGCGCCCAGAAGCATCTCGACGCGCATGACGGCCGCCCCGGTTTCCACGGTCGCCGCGCCCGTTCGTTGCATCCTCATGCGGCGACCGGTTCGGCTTCCCGGTTGAAGAACTGGCGTACCCACGGATCCTCGCTCGTGTCGCGGAGCTTGCGCGGGTCGCCCTCGGCAACGATGCCCTTCCTGCGCCGGTCGAGCATGATCACCCGGTCGGCAATGGCGAAGATGCTCGGCAGCTCGTGTGTGACAATGACGAATGTGACGCCAAGGCTCCGCGCGAGTCGCGTGATCAGTGCATCGAGCTCCGCGGACGTGATCGGGTCGAGTCCCGCCGACGGCTCGTCGAGGAACAGGATCATGGGGTCGAGCGCCATCGCTCGTGCGATGGCCGCGCGCTTCTGCATTCCACCGGAGATTTCGGCGGGCAGATGACCGGTGAACATGCCGAGACCAACGAGCGACAGCTTCATGCGCGCGATGAGCTCGATCTCATCGGACGTGAGGTCCGTATACTCCTCGAGCGGCAGCCGCACGTTCTCGGCGAGCGTCATGGACCCGAAGAGCGCGCCCGATTGATACATCACGCCGATCTTCCGCAGGACGGCCCGTCGCCGGTCTCCGGATGCGGTAATGATGTCGTCCCCGTCGATGACGACGCTTCCGGCATTTGGCTCGAGCAGACCGATCATGTGCTTCAGCAGCGTGCTCTTGCCGCTCCCCGAGCCGCCGAGAATGACGAACACCTCGCCTCGCCGCACGTCGAAGTTCACGTGCTCGAGCAGCACGACGTCGCCGTAGCCGACGGTGAGATTGCGCACCTTGATGATCGGTTCGCGAGCAGCGTCCACGTGACAATCGCTTCAGTGATTTTTCAGATGTCGAGCACGAAGTAGATGACGGCGAACACCCCGTCCACGACGACGAGCAGGATGATGCCCGAAACCACGGCGCGCGTCGCCGCATCTCCGACAGCCGACGCGCCGGCGCTCGTCTGCAAGCCCCGCAGGCAGCCGATGCCCGCAATCAGAACGGCGAACACAAACGACTTCACGAAGCCCGCGAAGAAGTCCGAATAGTCGACGATCGCCTCCACTTCGTGAACGAACGTCACGAATGGAATGGCGAAGCTTTGCAACGTCAAGGCGCCCCCGAGCAGGCTTATGAGGTCCGCGAACAGCGTCAGCAGTGGCGTCATCAGGAGCGCCGCGATGATGCGTGGCGTGACGAGGAAGCGCACGGGATCGAGACCCATCGTCGTCAGCGCGTCCACTTCCTGGTTGACGGTCATGGTTCCGATCTCGGCCGCGAACGCCGCGCCCGAACGGCCGGCGAGCAGGATCGCCGTCATCAGCGGGCCGAGCTCGCGCAGCATCGCGAGACCGATCAGGTCGGCGACGAATATCTCGGCTCCGAACTTGCGCATGGGAATCGCAGACTGGAACGCGAGAATCACGCCGAGCAGAAATGCGATCAGCGCGACGATCGGCAGCGCGTCCGCGCCGACGCGCTCGCAGATTCGCCAGACGTCCCTCCAGCGAATCGTGGACGGATGCAGCGCCGCGTAGAACAAGGCGGCCGTCGCTTCGCCGATGAAGACGATCTGCTGGCGCAGGTCCCTGCCCATTCCGGCGACGATGACGCCGATCTCCTCGACGGCAGGACGCCGCGGCGCCGGGGGATCAAGATCGCGATCGAGCGCCTGCACGTCGAATTGCTGCAGCAGTGTTTCGAACGCCGGCTTCAGGTTTGAAATCTGCACGTCGCCCGCCTTGCGCTGCTGGATCAGGTTGATCAGCATCGCAACGCCGGCCCCGTCGCAGTATTCGACGTTCTCGGCGTCGACGAGGATGCGGCGATCCGACGCGACGGTGATCGCGCGTCGCGCTTGCGCCCACACGTCGCGGATGGTCGTGGCATCGAGCCGTCCGCCCAATGCGAGCACGCGACGACCATCACCGGTATCGGAGACGGCGAGCGTCGCCATCACCGAATCTCGCTCGAAAACACGCGCTTCATCCACCGCGGAGTGTAGCAGTCGGCGTCGTGTGCGCAGCGGCCCGTCAAATGGATGATTCGGACGCGCGCGCTTCGCTGCCGGTCAACGGCGCTCGTCCGCGAGCTGTTCACTCAGTACGGAAAACGCGCGGACGGCGAGGTCGGCGTCGTCGTTGGTGATCGATTCCAGCGGATTGTGACTGATCCCGTTGTTCTGTCCGCGCACGAAGAGCATCGCCTGCGGCATCACCTCGTGCAACTTCATCGCGTCGTGGCCGGCGCCGCTCGCCAATCGATGAATGGGCAGCCCGAGCGTCTCCACGGCGCGTTCCCATCGCTCGCGCCATGCGGGAGCACACGGCGCCGCGTCCGCGCGCATCGTCTGCTCGACGACAAGACGCACGCGCCGGCGCTCGCAGATGCGGGCCGCCTGCGCCAGCACGTCGCTCGCACACGCGTCGCGCACGTCGTCGGTCGGTGCGCGAACGTCGAGGCTGAAGCGACAGCGTCCCGGCACCACATTGATCGATCCGGCCGGCACGTCGAGCATTCCCACGGTGCCGACGACGTGGGCCGTTTCGGCCGCACGCTTTTCGACGTAGAGCAGGATCTCGGCGGCCGCGGCGGCTGCGTCTCTGCGATGGCTCATTGGCGTCGTGCCGGCATGGCTCGCCATGCCCACCGTCTCGCAGGCATACCGGACGCTGCCGTTGATCGAGGTTACGACTCCAAGCGGCACGTCAGCCTCGTTCAGCACGGGCCCCTGCTCGATGTGCACTTCGACGAAGCCAAGATAGCGCTGCGGATCGCGACGAATCGTCCCGATCTCCCCGGCGGGCAACTGTGCACGGTCCATCGCTTCGCGCATCGTGATGCCGTCGGCGTCCTTCTGGTCGAGCCAGCGCGAATCGAATTGCCCGGTAAGCGCACTCGAACCCAGGAATACGGCGCGGTAACGCTGACCCTCCTCCTCGGAGAAACCGACAACCTCGATTCCGCACGGAAGCCGTCGACCGTCACGGGCGAGGCTGCGTACGCACGCCATCGGTACCAGGACGCCAAGGCGACCGTCGTACTTGCCGCCGTTACGCACGGTGTCGTAATGACTGCCCGTGAGGAGCCGCCGCGCATCGACGCTCGTGCCGTGATAGACGCCGACGACGTTGCCCACGGCGTCAATCGAGGCTTCGTCGAAGCCGCAGTCGTTGCGCATCCAGTCGATGAGTTGCCGCGCCACCGCGCGATGCGCATCGGTGAGGTAGGTCACTGTCAGCTCGCCCGGTCCCGCGTCGCTGTGCACGGCAAGCTGCTCGGCCCAATCCCAGACGAGATTGCCGAAGTCGGGCGTAAACCCGAGCTTCGCGTCGAGACGGATCTCCGCGATCCGATGAACGTTGCGCAACGCCTCGGCGCGCTCATAGTCGGGGGGATGGTCGAGCCGTCGCTCGAACGTCGCGAAAATCTCGGCCTTCGAAAGGCCGCTCCCGCGCGGGCCGCGGACGGCGAGGATGAACGGAAAGCCGAAGCGTGCCTCGTAGTCGGCATTGAGCTTCGCAATCCTCGCAAGCTCGTCGGGCGTGCACTGCGTCAACCCCGCCCGGCGCTGTTCGTCGGCCGACTCGCGCGTCAGCTCGGCACTCTGCATCGCGCGTCCGGCGAGCTGCGGATGAGACCGGATCAGTGCGAGTTGCGCTTCATCGCCCGCCTGCCGCACGGTCTCGACCATCACTCGCTTGAGCGCGGCGAGCGTCGTGAACGGCCGGGCGCCATATGCACGCTCGATGATCCAGGGTGAATGCTCGTAGGTGCCGGCGAGCGATGCGGCGAAGTCGGTCGGCGATGCTTCATTCAACTGCGCGAGAGTCAGCGGATTCAACACGGTGTCCCGACCTCTCGCCTCCCCCGGAAGCACCGCCCGTTTCGCTCCGCCCTGGACTTGGGAAGACGTCGACGACCCTCGCCGCGTTCGACATACTTCGCGAGCAGAAACGGTGATTGGCGGGCTCGCGCGCGAGCCGCGCCGGCGCAGGTTCTCGCCGCTCGCCGGTCCTCACCGAGGCTTGAGGTTTTCAACTGCCCCGATACGTCGAGTACGCCCACGGCGAGCACAACAGCGGGACGTGATAGTGAGCGGTGGCGTCGGCGATCGCGAAACGGACCGGCACGCGGTCGAGAAACGGCGGGTCTGCCACCGCCTGACCTTGCCGGCGAAAGTAATCGGCGACGTGGAACGTGAGCTCGAACTCGCCGACGTGCATTGCATCTACCGTCAGCAGCGGCTCCGACGTGCGCCCCTCGGCGTTCGTGTAGACGGTGCCGAGGAGTCGAACGGCGTCGCGGGTGATGGCTGCGAAATCGATGCGCATGCCGGCAGCCGGCGTGCCGTTCGCGGTGTCGAGGACGTGCGTCGTGAGCTTTCCCATCGACCTTGCCACGCCGCGCGTTGACGACTCGTCGCGATCCTGCGGCGGGACGCGCGATGATAGCAGGCGGAGCGAAGCGTCCCCGCCACACGGGCCGCGGCACTGCCGGCCGAGTGCGTCTCGGACCCGCTTCCAGAGAAGCGGCAGACCTCGTGGAGCGCGTATGGCGAGACGCGGATGGATGCGGGAACGCGCGACGTAGCTCGTGAGCTGCCTGATAACATTCGCCGCATGCCGACCGAGCTGCCGCCGCTGGCTTCGCTCGCTGACGAACAGTCGCTGTTCGACGGGTTGAGCCCGGCGCCCCGGCTGCTGATGGGACCGGGTCCCGTCAACGCGCACCCGCGCGTGCTGCACGCGATGGCCACGCAGATGCTCGGCCAGTTCGACCCCCAGTTTCGCGCGTACATGAAGCAAACGATGGCGCTCTACCGCCGAGTGTTCGAGACGCGCAATCGATGGACGCTGCTCGTCGACGGCACCGCGCGTGCCGCGATCGAATGCGCGATGGTGTCGGCGATCGAGCCCGGCGAACGCGTGCTCGTGCTGTCGTTCGGGCGGTTTGGCCAGTTGCTGAGCGAGATCGCACATCGCGCGGGCGCTGAGGTCGAGGTCATCCACACGGAATGGGGCACGGTGTTCCAGCCGGAGCAGATCGAGGCGGCTCTTGTGCGTCACGCGCCGAAGCTCGTCGCCGTGTGTCACGGCGATACGTCGACGACGATGGCCCAGCCGCTCGATGCGCTTGGCGCACTCTGCCGGAAGCACGATGCGATGCTCCAGGTCGACGCCACCGCAACGATCGGCGGCATGCCGCTTCGTATCGACGCGTGGCAAATCGACTGCGCGACGGGCGGGTTGCAGAAATGCCTCGCGGGTCCTTCGGGGTCCGGGCCGCTCACGATCAGCGATCGCTTCGCCCACACCGTGTACAGACGTCGGCACATCGAGGAGGGGCTGCGCCTCGCCAATTACGTGCCTGGAACGGGCGCCGTCGTGCGCTCGAACTATTTCGATCTTACGATGCTGATCGACTACTGGAGCGATCTGGGGCTCAACCATCACACCGAATCGACGTCGATGCTCTACGCAGCACGCGAGTGCGCGCGCCTATTCCTGGAGGAGGGCCACGAGCACGCGTTTCGCCGGCATGCGCTCGCAAGCGAAGCACTGACCGCCGGGATCGACGCGATGGGTCTCGCCGTGTTCGGCGACCGCGCCCACAAGATGCCGAACGTGACCGGGGTGTTCATCCCGGACGGCGTCGCGGGCGACCGCGTTCGTTCGGCGCTGCTCGCCGATTTCAACATCGAGATCGGCACGTCGTTCGGTCCGCTGCACGGCAGGATCTGGCGCATCGGCACAATGGGCGTCAATGCGCGCAAGGACGCGGTCCTGGCGACGCTTGGCGCCCTCGAGGCGGTGCTGGCCGGCGAGCACGTCCGGCTTACGCGCGGCGCCGCGGTCGATGCTGCGTCCGCCGTGTATCACGAGGCGGAACAGTAACGCTTCTTCGCCTCCGGAACCTCGCTGCGCCCTTCGTAATCGCCTTCTCCATCACGCCGCCGTTGGTCGGTGAAGCGTCACGGGCGCGCGGGTGAACGTCCTTCTCCCGCGCTTGAAGCCCATGAGCGGCGACGCGAGTTCAGCAATCGCCTGCGCCGGCGTTTCACAGTCGAGCACGACGAGATCCGCGATCTTGCCGGGCGTCAATCCGTAATCGTCGAGCCGCAGCACGCGCGCCGGGCGCTCCGTGATCATCGCAAGGCACTCGCCGAGATCGTGCGGCGTGCCGACGTGACAGACATTTGCGTAGAGGTTCGCCATGCGCACGAGCGAGCAGTCGCCGAACGGCGTGAAGGGATTCAGCAGGTTGTTCGTGGACAGCGAGCAATTGACGCCCGAGCGCAGCAAGCGGTGCGCTGGTAGCACGCCGCGCGGCACGCTATGCGATGCGTGGCGACCCATCAGGTAAAGATCGGTCGATGGCAATACCGTGACCGCCACGCCGGCATCGGCGAGGCGTTGGGCAATCGCCTCGAAACGCTCGGGACCCACCATCGACAGCTTGGTCACGTGGCCGATCGCGACGCGGCCGCCGTAGCGGTAGCGCGCGGTGACGTCGCACACATACTCGACGTCCATGTGTTCCGGCGCGTCACCGAGGTCGAGATGCATGTCGATGTCGGCGCCGAAATCACGCGCCATCTCGAACACGCGATCGATCTGTGCGCGGGGATCGGCATCCGTATAGGGGGCGGCGCCGACGACCGTCGCGCCATCGGCCAGCGCGCTCCGCATCAATTCCTCGGTCCCCGGGTTGTTGGTCAGGCCTTCCTGCGGGAACACGCAGATCTCGATGTCCGCCGCCCAGCGGTATGCTTTCGCGACGCGCTTCACACCCTCGAAGCCGCGCAACCCGATGCCCGGATCGACTTCGACATGGGTGCGCACGCGCGTCGTGCCGTTCCCGATCGCCTTGTCGAGGGCGCGGCTCGCACGCCGAAACACGTCGTCGTCCGTGAACGCGCGCTTCGCTGCGGCCACCTGGGCAATCGCCTCGTCGAGCGTGCCGCGCAGAGGCTTGCAACGATCGAGGATGCATGCCTTGTCGAGATGGATATGCGTCTCGACGAAACCCGGCACGACCAGTCGCTCGTGAAGATCGATCTCCTCCACGCCGGCAGGCAAACGCGTTCCGATCTCCCCGATGCGACCTCCATGAATGCCGATATCGACGAGTGAAGTGCCGTCCACGTCGGCGATGTGCGCGTTGCGCAGAACGAGATCCACGCCGAACTCCCTACGCCCTTCCCAGATAGGCGCGCTCGAGCGCCGGATCGTCGCGGAGGTCGGCCGTGACGCCGGTGTGTACGACCCGGCCCGATTCCATGACATAACCGCGATCCGCCGCGGCGAGCGCCAGCGCCGCCATCTGATCCACGAGCAGAATCGTCAGTCCCTGATCGCGCAACTGCGCAAGCACGTCGTAAAGCTCGTGAATCAGCGCGGGTGCGAGCCCGAGCGACGGCTCGTCGAGCAGAAGCACTTTGGGCTTCGCGATCAGCCCGCGGGCGATCGCGAGCATCTGCTGCTCGCCGCCGGAAAGGAGGCCCGCCCGAGCCGTCCTGCGCCGCTCCAGCGACGGAAATCGCTTCACCATCGCGTCGATTTCTGCATCCGTCACATCGCGCCGCGTATACGCACCAAGCCTCACGTTGTCGACGACGGAAAGTTCGGGGAACACCTGGCGACCTTCCGGCACGAGCGCGAGGCCCCGCGCGGCCACCTCGTGCGCCGCGAAGCGGGTGATCTCCGCACCGGCGAGGAGCACGGTCCCCGAGATGGGCCGCAGCAGCCCGGCCAGCGCGCGCATCAGCGTCGACTTGCCCGCGCCGTTCGCGCCGAGCACGGCCACGATTTCTCCGGCACACACGTTGAGGTCGACATCGTGCACGACGGGCACCGCGTCATAACCCGCACCGAGCGCCCGAGCGGCGAGCACTTCAGTGGCCGCCGCACGCGGTGGGGTCGTGCGCGGGGGCGTGTCGAACGCCGCGCCGCCGAGATACGCGGCAATCACCGCCGGATCGTTGCGCACGACTTCGGGCGCCCCCCGGGCGATGCAGCGGCCCGCGTCGAGGACGGCAACCTGGTCCGAGATTCCCATGACGAGGCTCATGTCGTGCTCGATCAGCACGACGCCGATTCCTGCGTCGGCGATGCGGCGCAGAAGCTTCGCCAGCAGCCGCTTGTCGGAGGCGCTCAAGCCAGCGGCCGGCTCGTCGAGCATCAGGATCGCGGGACGAAGCGCAAGCGCGCGCGCGATTTCGAGGAGCCGCTTGTCGATGTGCGGCAGGTCGCCCGCCGGCCGACCGACGCTTCCACGATAGCCGACGTAATCGAGCAGCGCCCGCGCGGTTTGCGCCTGCGCCCCCGTGCTCGAACTCGCAGCATCCGAGAAGGGCGTGCCGAGGTGACCGCGCTGCATGGCGACGAGCAGGTTCTCGAGCACGCTCATCCGCTCGAACAGCTGGGGCGTCTGGAACGTGCGCGCGATTCCGGCGCGCGCCACGATGTGCGTGGGGCGCCCGGCGAGTTCATCCGCGCCGAGGCGAACGGATCCCGATCCCGGGCGGTAGAAGCCGCAGATGACGTTCAGGACGGTCGTCTTGCCCGCGCCGTTCGGGCCGATGATGCTCGTCACCTGGGCGCTTTGCATGCGCAGCGAAAGATCGGTCACCGCGCGAACGCCGCCGAACGCGATGTTGAGCGAGGCGATTTCGAGCGTCTGGCGTGCTGCGCCTTTCGACACCAGCAGCTGCGCCGAGACGGGCGCGGCAGGTTCATCGACCGCATCTTTGCGCCGGCCTATCGAGAACGTGCTGGCAATGCCGCCCGGCGCAAACAGCAGAACCGCGAGCATGAGGCCACCGGAGAGCAGCACGCGATATTCGGCAAGACCCGAAAGCAGCTCCGGGATGCCGACGACGATGACGGCGCCGATCACCGGACCGTACGTGCGCTCGACCCCGCCGACGATGACGACGAGCAGGAACAGGATCGACTGGAAGAATGGAAAGGAGCTCGGCGCGATGAACGTGGTTGCCGACGCGAAGAACGCCCCGGCGAGGCCGGCCAGCACCGCAGAGATGGTGAACGCGACGGTCCGCACGGCAAGCGGATCGACGGCCATCGCGGACGCGGCGATTTCCGAGTCGCGCACCGCGCGCATCGCGAGACCCCATGCACTTTGCGCAAGGCGCTTGTAAAGCACGAGCACGAGCGCCATCAAAAGGATTGCTATCAGCGCAATGCCGCGTTCACCGAGCGACCAAGGACCGACGGCCGGATACGGGATATTGGTGAGGCCGTTCTGCCCGCCCGTGAGGCGTTCCCACTCCACGACGCCGTATTCGACGACGAAGCCGAATGCAATCGTCACCATCGCGAGGTAAGGCCCACGCACGCGGAGCGCGACAAGTCCGAGCAACGCGCCGACGGTGCCCGAAACGGCGATCGCAACCGGCACCGTCCACCAGAAATTCCAGCCGTATTTCGTGGAAAGGATTGCCGTGACGTACGCACCGAGGGCATAGAAGCCGACATGCCCGAACGAGACCTGACCGGTCAAGCCGATCAGCACGTTGAGGCCCACGCCGACGATGACCGTCAGTGCGCCGGTGGTCAGCAGGAACAGGTAGTACTGATTCGCGAAGCCCGCATAGAAGGCGGCCACGACGACGATCGCAACCAGCACGGGATCGCGCAGGAGCCTCGTCATCTTCACGCCCTGATGGCGCTATGCATACGAAGGGATTGCATGGACCGCTCTCTCATGAGGACGCTCACACCTTCTTGACAGCGGCCTGCCCCAGCAGTCCGTGCGGCCTGATGGCAAGAGCGACGATGACGAGCAGGAACGCAAGGATGTTCGTATAGGCGGAGCCGAGCATCGACGTGATGAGCGCCTCGACGACGCCGAACAGGAAGCCGGCGAGCACGGTACCTCGCGCACTGGCGAGACCACCGAGGATCGCGACGGCGAAGGCCTTCAGCCCGAACAGCGTGCCCATATCGGCCGAGACTGAAAAGAGCGGCGCGATCAATATGCCCGCCACGCCGGCCAGGACGGTCGACGCAGCGTAGCAATACGAGACCGCGCGCGTGACGTCGATTCCCATCAGGCTCGCCGCCTGCGGGTTCTGCACGATCGCGAGCATTGCCTTGCCGACGCGCGTGCGTTGCGAGAACGCGTGCAGTCCCGCCGCGAGACCGACGGCGACGACCAGGATGACGATCTGCAACGGCGATATTGCCAGCCCGCCGAGCGTGAATGCCTCGCCGGACACGGGCAGCGCGAGACTTCGCGGTTCCTTGCCGAACGTGAACATCACCGTCTGCTCGAGCACGATGCCGACGGCAACGGTCGACATGAGCCAGCCGTTCGACTTCGCGCGCACGAACGGCCGCACGACGAACCGCTCGATCAGCATGCCCCACAACGCGCAAAGCGCGAGCGTTAGCGCAATCGCGAGCGCCAGCGGCCACCCGAGCGATACCGAGAACAGATAGCACAGCACGGCCCCGAGCATCAGCGACGTTCCCTGCGCAAAGTTGACCGTGCTCGACGCCGCGTACGTGATGTGAAAGCCGAGCGCGAGCAATCCGTACATCGCGCCCATCGCGAGTCCCGATACGAGCGACAGAGTCAGCATCGCGCGGACCCGTGACCGCCGAGCGCCTTGGCGAGCGCCATCACAGGCTGCGTGAAGCACGCCATGGGCGCACGGACAATGCCGGCGCCGATCTGGCCCACGCCCGCCTGGCGATGCGCGATACCGGTCGTCAGCACCGGCCGGATTCCGGTGTCGACGACCTTGCGGATATCGATGCCGCATGGCGCGCCGGCGAAGTCGAGCGCCGGCAGCGAAAGGCCGGGATTGCGTGCCACGGTGATGTCGTGCATCTGCCTCGAATACGCGATGGCCTCGCTGACGGTGCCGCCAACGAGCTGGACAAGCGCCGGCGACGCGGCAAGGGACGAACCGCCGAAGCCCGCGCTCTCGCAGATCGCGCTGTCACCGAGGTCGGGATTCGCGTCCTCCTGCCGGAAGCCCGGGAAGAACAGGCCGACGGGCATGTCGGAAGGCGCCTCGAACCATTGTTGGCCGAGGCCGCTCACGCGAATCGCCGTGGTGACACCGTTCCGCGCGATGGCGGTGACGACGGACGACGCTTCAATGCCGTGCGCGGCATCCATGATCGCCTTCGAAGAAACCATCGAGAGGTTGAGGAAGAACTGCGAGTTGCCGGCGATAAAGCGCAGCGATTCCCGGGTGGCTCGGCACTCGACGTCCAAATCCGCGAGCGCGACCGAAATCGCGGCGAGGAACTGCAGCGTCGCGGCCGCGTTGCGGCTGTGGAGCTCGTCTCCCATGAGGAGCGCCTGCGCCTGGATCGCCTTGAGATCGATGCCGCCGGTGACCGCGAGCGCCGCCTTGAGCGTCGGTGCGAGCGTCGTTTCGATCCACCGCAGCCGCTCGATGACATCGAGGCCGTTCGCGCCGAAGCGCAGCACACGCCCGATGCCCTCGCTCATGTTCGAGTACGCAACGTTGTCGTGCGTTGCGTTCTTCACGACGAA
>JBKPOL010000190.1:0-10494 GCA_046733075.1 Pseudomonadota bacterium
GGCCTCGCGCTCGTCGCCATCCTCATCGCCTATTCGACGACCCGTCGCCCCGAGCCGCCCCGTGGGTGAACATACAGTGAGCGCATCGGCAAATGCGGCCGCGGAAAGGCACCCTGCCGCCGCGGATGCGGACCATGAGCGGCTCTCGGTCCGCGTCGTGCAGCAGGCGCCGATTCCGCTCGATGCGAGCTTCGAATGCAAGTCGGGCGAACTGCTCGCGCTGACCGGCCCTTCCGGCAGTGGCAAGTCCACGCTGCTGCGCTGCATCGCCGGGCTCGAGCGCGGCGCCGTGGGTCATATCGAGTGCGGGCGCGAGGTCTGGCTCGACAGCCGCCTGCACGTGAATGCGCGGCCTCAGCAGCGCTCCGTGGGCCTCGTGTTCCAGCAATATGCGCTGTTTCCACACATGACCGCGCTCGAGAATGTCGCGGCGGCGCTCGGTCATCGGCCACGAGAG
The DNA here is from genome assembly GCA_046733075.1 of Pseudomonadota bacterium. Taxonomy (GTDB): domain Bacteria; phylum Pseudomonadota; class Gammaproteobacteria; order Burkholderiales; family Casimicrobiaceae; genus VBCG01. Next base: position 458 of record JBKPOL010000190.1, read on the forward strand.
GTGCGCGGCCCGCGCGCACGTGAGCTGCTTGCGAGCGTGCACCTTGCCGGGCTCGAACACCGGCGCCCGGTCGAGTTGTCCGGCGGGCAGCAGCAGCGGGTGGCGATGGCGCGCGCGCTCGCGCGCGACCCGAAAGTGCTGCTGCTCGACGAGCCGTTTGCGGCCGTGGATCGCGTCACACGCCAGAAGCTCTACCGCGAACTCGCGGAGCTGCGTCGCACGCTCGCCATGCCGATCGTGCTCGTCACGCACGATCTCGACGAGGCCGGAATGCTCGCCGACAGCATGTGCATCCTGCATCGCGGCCGAACGCTCCAGCTCGGCACGCCGCAGGAGGTGATGACTCGTCCCGTCGATGCACTGGTCGCACGACTGGTCGACCTCCCGAACGTGTTCGACGGCGTGGTTCGTGCCCACGATGCCGCCGGCCCGCACACGTTGATCGCATGGCATGGCGTGACCCTCCAGGCCGCGCATGCGCCGAGCTTCGGACCAGGTGCGCGGGTTGCGTGGACGATTCCGGTCAGCGGCATCGTCCTCCATCGCCGCGATCGGCCTTCCCGCGGCGAGCGCGAGAACCCGGTGTTCGGCAGCGTGGAGACGTGCCTTGCGCTTGGCGACGACACGACGATCGGCGTACGGGTCGAAGGCGCATCCGACGCGCTGCTCACGCTGCGCGTGCCGACACACGTCGCGCGGCGCAACGGCATTGCTCCTGGCGTGCGCGCCGGCGTGTCGCTGCTTGCCGACGCGATCCACCTGATGCCGTGGACTGCCGACCGGGACGCGTAACGATCGAGGGTGTCCGGCACGGCGCAAAGCGCGTATCGTGGATGTGCGTGCCCGGCTTCTCGGATGGAGTGCGCCGGGTGACGTCAGCGCAACTCGAACCGATCATCGACCGAGGAGGAAGTCATGGCAGCATCATCAGCAAACGAAGGCGTCTATCGCGTGATCGACGTCGTGGGCAGCAGCGATACGTCGTGGGAGGACGCGGCGAAGAACGCGGTCGAGACGGCCGGCAAGTCGCTTCGGGACCTGCGCATCGCCGAGGTCACGAAGCTGGACGTGAAGATCGAGGGTGGCAAGGTTCTCGCCTACCGCACCCGTCTGCAACTCTCGTTCAAGTACGAGGGCTGAAACCGGGGTTGACTTAACCTCCGCTGCGGGGAAGCGCGTGCCGGGGCAACGCTTTCCCGCGATTGCCTTCGCCTCTTCGGGCGGCCGGACCGGATGCGGTACGATGACCGCACCCAGGGAGGGTCCGACCCGCTCGTCCGCGCCCCGCGTTGCGCGAGGATACGCCGGTCGTCTTCCGACGATCGCCAACGCGCCTCCGGCTCATGGATTTCGCCTTCGTTCTCGATCCGCTCCCGCTGCTCAAGGCCTACAAGGACACGAGCATCGCGATGATGCGGTCGGTTGCCGCGCGCGGTCACCGGGTCTATTCGATCGAGCAGCCTGCGATCTATTGGCGTGACGGCACGACGCGCGCGCAAGCTCGGGCGCTGGACCTCCGCGACGACGATCACGATTGGTATGCGGCGGGCGAGGCCGAGGATCGCGCGCTCAAGGATTTCGGCGCCGTCCTGATGCGCAAGGATCCGCCGTTCGACATGGAATACGTCTATTCGACGTACCTGCTCGAAGCGGCGGAGCGCGAGGGCGCCCGCGTCTTCAACCGTCCGCGCGCCATTCGCGATTACAACGAGAAGATGGCGATTGCCGCGTTTCGCGATTTCGTCGCCCCCACGCTGGTCACGCGGGACACCGGACTGGTTGCCGCCTTCATCGACGAGTACCGCGACGTCATCGTGAAGCCGCTCGACGGCATGGGCGGTACATCGGTGTTTCGCGTGCGGCAGGACGATCCCAATCGCAATGTGATACTCGAAACGGTCTCGCATCTCGGCGATCGAACCGTCATGGCCCAGCGGTTCATCCCGGAGATTCGCGACGGCGACAAGCGGATCCTGCTGATCGGCGGCGAGGTCGTCCCTTATTCGCTCGCCCGGATTCCCAAGCCCGGCGAAACGCGCGGCAATCTGGCGGCCGGCGGCATCGGCATCGCCAAGCCATTATCGGAGCGTGACTGCGAGATCGCCGAAGCGCTCGCCAAGCCGCTCGCCGCGGCGGGCCTGCTCGTCGTCGGCATCGATGTGATCGGTGCCTACCTGACAGAGGTCAACGTCACGAGCCCGACGTGCTTCGTGGAGATCACCCAGCAATCCGGTTTCGACGTCGGCGCACTTTTCGCGGACGCGCTCCTCCGCGCCTGCGCGCGCTCGTGATCGGCATCCTGATCGTCGCACACGATCGGCTCGGCGAAAGCCTTGTCGACGCAGTGACGCACGTGCTGGGCGCGCGCCCGCCGCAGTTCGACGTGTTTCCGGTCGCAGCCGCCGACGATCCGCTCGCGCTGCTGCCGAAGGCGCGCGACGCGGTGGCGGCACTCGACACGGGCGAGGGCGTTGCGATCCTCTCCGACATCTACGGCGCCACGCCATGCAATCTCGCGGCAAAGCTCGCGAGCGCCGGGCATGTCGAAGTGATCGCCGGCGTGAGCTTGCCTATGCTGGTGCGCGCGTTCACCTATCGCACGAGGGGAATGGACACCTTCGTCAAGAAGGCCGTGTCCGGAGGATGCGAGGGCGTGCTGCACGTCGAACCCGATTCGATTTATGCAACAGCGCGAAATCGAGATCGTTAACAAGCTCGGGCTGCATGCGCGCGCGTCCGCGAAGCTCACCCAGCTCGCGGCGAAATTCGACAGTGACGTCCAGGTCATGCGCAACGGCAGGAAGGTCAATGCGAAGAGCATCATGGGCGTGATGATGCTCGCCGCAGGGAAAGGGTCGAGGATCACGATCGAGATCGCGGGGCCCGACGAAGAGCAGGCGATGGAAGCGATCTGCCGGTTGATCAACGACTACTTCGGCGAAGGCCAGTAACGGCGCACGATGCGAGGATGGGAGTCGCGGATACCGAGCAGCGGACGCGTCCTGCGCCAAGTGCACGGGGAACGCCGGTGGTGAGCTTCGCGCTCCACGGGATCGGCGTATCGGGCGGCATCGCCATCGGTCGCGCGCAGCTCGTTTCGCATGCGACGCGCGAAGTGTCGCACTACACGATCGCTCCGGCGCAGGTTCCCGGCGAGATCGACCGCTTCACCACGGCGATCGCCGAGGTGCAGCGCGAGCTGGAGGGGTTGCATTCGGCGTTGACTAGCGGTGATGCGCCCGGCGAATTCGGCGCGTTCCTCGATGTGCACTGGATGATCCTCAACGACCCGACGCTGTCGGAGGCACCGAAGCGGATCATCGCCGAGCAGCGCTGCAATGCCGAATGGGCGCTCACGTTGCAGATGGGCGTCCTCGTCGAGCAGTTCGAGCACATCGAGGATGCATATCTGCGCGAGCGGAAGGCCGACGTGCTGCAGGTGGGCGAGCGCGTCCTGAAGCGGCTGATGGGTCGGCCGGGAACGCTTCCGCCGCCGGGCGTCGAGGAGCAGACGATTCTCGTCGCGCACGATCTGTCGCCGGCCGACGTGATCCAGTTCAAGCAGCATCACTACGGGGCATTCCTGACCGACTTGGGCGGCGTCACGTCGCACACGGCCATCGTGGCGCGTGGCCTCAACGTGCCTGCAGTGGTCGCCACGCATAACGCGCGGCAATTGATCCGTGACGGCGAGATGGTGATCGTCGACGGCAGCAATCACGTCGTCATCGTCAATCCGGACCGGGCCGTGCTGGCGGAGTACCGACTGAAGCAGGACGAGTTCGAGCTCGGTCGGCAGAAGCTGCGGCGGCTGCGCAGCAAGCGCGCAGATACGCTCGACGGAATCCATGTCGAGCTGCATGCCAACATCGAGCTGCCGCAGGACCTCGAGCAGGCACTGAAGAACGGCGCGACCGGCATTGGTCTCTTTCGCTCGGAATTCCTGTTCCTGAATCGCAGCGGCTTGCCGTCCGAGGACGAGCAATTCGAGGCGTTCCGCCAGGTGGCGGCCGGCATGCAGGGCATGCCCGTGACAATCCGCACGTTCGACCTCGGCGCCGACAAGCAGCAATCGGATCTCGAAGGCCTTGCCCGCGTTTCGTCCAATCCAGCGCTCGGTTTGCGCGCGATCCGCTTCTGCCTTGCGGAGCCGCGGCTTTTCCTTACTCACCTCCGCGCGATCCTCCGCGCCACGCATTACGGCAACGTGCGCATCCTGCTGCCGATGATCGGCTCGTCATCCGAGATCGATCAGGCGCTCGCGATGATCGCCCGAGCGCGCGAAGGTCTGCGCGAGCAGGGGGTTCCCTACAACCCGGACGTGCAGATCGGCGGAATGATCGAAATCCCGGCCGCTGTGCTTGCGATGGGCGCGTTCCTGCGCAAGCTCGATTTCCTGTCGATCGGCACGAACGACCTGATCCAGTACACGCTCGCCGTCGATCGGTCGGACGATGCGGTCGCGCACCTTTTCGATCCTCTCCATCCGGCCATCCTGCGACTGCTGGCGCTCGCGATCTCGACGGCGACGAAGGCAAAGAAGCCGATCGCCGTGTGCGGCGAGATGGCGGGAGACGTGCAATTGACCCGCCTCCTGCTCGGGCTCGGGCTGCGCGAATTCTCGATGCATCCGTCGCACCTTCTCGGTGTCAAGCAGCGCGTGCTGCAGACCGACGTTTCTGCGACGGAGTCGCTGATCGAGCGCATTCGTCGCACCGACGAACCCGACAAGCTCGCCGTACTGCTGGAACGGCTCAATGCGGCGAGGGACGCCCTGGTGCGTTGAGCGGCATGCGGTTGCCGGCCTGACGGCCCCGATTTTCGGGAAGCGACTGCGCTCAAACGGCCGCGATCGCGGAATGGGTGAAGGAGGCCGGCTGTTTGCGGTCGTGTCGCCAAACACAGGTCGACCGATGCAGACATTGATCCGCCTCGTCATTGCCGGCGCGCTGTTGGTCGGCGCATCCCTCTCCCATGCGGTGCGCACGGGTGAGCCCGCTCCCCCGCTCGTGCTCGCCAGCGCATCCGGCGAGACGATCGACCTCGCGCGCCTGCGCGGCCTCGTCGTCTACGTCGACTTCTGGGCGTCGTGGTGCGCGCCGTGCCGCCGCTCGTTTCCATGGATGAACGGGCTGCTCGAGCGTCATGGCGGTGAAGGCCTCGTGATCGTCGGCGTCAACGTCGACAAGCGACGCGCGGATGCCGATCGATTCCTGCGCGACGTACCCGCATCGTTCTCCGTCGTCTTCGACGCGCAGGGTGCGACCCCCGCCGCATTCGACGTCAAGGGAATGCCGAGCTCGTACCTGGTCGATCGGCACGGCGTCGTCGCCATGGTCGAGGAGGGCTTTCACGACGAGCGCATTGCCGATATCGAATCGCGCATCCGCGCGCTGCTCTCGCAGCAATGACCGGTTGTGCTGGACGCACGTGCGTGAGCGGTCGGGCGCGCGCATCGGCGCGTTTCGCGGCGGTGCTGTGCATCGCGTGCGCGCTGGCGTCGTGCGCCGCGTTCGACCCGCCGAAACCATGGGAAAAAGGCGATCTCGCACGCCCGTCCATGCGCTTCGACACTGATCCGCTAGCCGCCAAGGCGACGCAGCACATCTATCAAAGCAAGGAGGGCGCGGCCGGCGGCGGCGCGGTCGGGGGCGGCGGCTGTGGCTGCAACTGACGCCCACATCGCCGTTTTGCAGCGCGCGCCGTGACCGATCGGGAACGCAAGGATCGGGAGCGATCGGCGACGTTGATTGCCGCCGCGCTGGCCCTGCCGGGGATCCTGCCCGCGAATGCTTCGGCGCAGGCGGCGCCCGACGAAGGCGTCGTGGCGCTCCGCTATTACGACTATCGCGACTGGCAGCCCGGCGCGAGCCGCATGACCGTTCGCAGCCCGACGCTTTATGCGCTCGTGCCGCTGTCCGACACGACGACGCTCGAGGGATCGCTGACGCACGACGCGATGTCCGGCGCTTCGCCGCTTTACCACAACACGCTTTCCGGCGCGTCCGGCCTCGGCGTCACCGATTACCGGACCGCCGGTGACGTCAAGGTCACCCGGTATTTCGACGGCAACGCGCTCGCGCTGAGCGCCGCCTATTCCGATGAGCGGGACTACACGTCGCGCGCCGCATCGGTCGAGTGGCGGCACTTCAGCGATGATCGCAACCGTACCTATGCGATCGGCTTCGGCGCCGCGCACGACCGGATCGACAGCAGCAACGGCCTCGCGACGAACAAGCGGCGGGAAACGTTCGATCTGCTGCTCGGCGTCACGCAGGTGCTGAACCCGGGAGCGCTGATCGAGTGGACGCTCACGTGGTCGCAGGGTCGCGGCTATTATTCCGATCCGTACAAACTGCTCGATCAGCGACCCGATCGCCGGCACATCGTCGCCTGGCTCACGCGATACAACCAATACGTGGGGCGCTTCGACGCGACGTTGCGCCTCGGCTACCGCTATCTGCATGATTCGTTCGGCGATCAGTCGCACATGCTCGAAGCGGCGTGGATACAGCCGCTTCCCCGAGGTCTTACCGTCACGCCGAGCGTTCGCTACTACACGCAGAGCGCCGCTGATTTCTATCACGATCCACCGTTTCCCCAGGGATTCGTCGACGGAGCGCCTTACACCGCCGATACGCGCCTCTCGGCGTTCGGTGCCGTGACGCTCGGAGTTCGCGTCGCGAAAACGTTTGCGGGCGGCACGACGGCCGATGTCGCGATGAATTTCTATCGGCAGCAATCGGGTTGGCGCATCGGCGGAGGGGGAAGCCCCGGCCTCGAGCAATTCTCGGCGCGATGGATCGAGTTCGGAATCGAGAAGCGCTTCTGACCGGCCGCTCGGGCTCGCCGCGTGCCGATCCGGCAGCCTATTGCTACGCTTTTCGCGCGATGGGCGGCCAGCACGAGCTGCAGCTGTGGGCGGAGGACCGGTTGCACGCCGACCGCGCAGCGAAGGCAGCGATCACCGACGTACTGCGGATCGAGGCGAAGTATTCGCGCTATCGCGAAGATAGCGTGACGGCCACGATCAACCGGGCCGCGGGTGGCGCCGCGGTTGCGATCGATGACGAGACCGCTGCGCTGCTGCGCTTCGGCGCGCGGTGCCATGCGTTGAGCGGCGGCCGCTTCGATCTGACGTCCGGCGTGCTGCGCGGCGCGTGGGACTTCGCGCGACAGCCGTCGCGCATTCCCACCGACGACGAAATCGCGACCGCGTTGGCCAAGGTCGGCTGGGAGCGCGTCGAATGGAGCGATCGATGGGTGCGATTGTCTCGCGCCGGCATGGAACTCGATTTTGGCGGTATCGGCAAGGAGTACGCGGCCGACCGCGTCGCGGCCATCTGCATGGATCACGGCATCCGGCACGGCTTCGTGAATCTCGGTGGCGATGTGCGCGTCATCGGCACGCAGGTCGATGGGACGCCGTGGCGCATCGGTCTTCGCCATCCGCGCCGGATGCAGGCGGTGATCGGCGAGGTCGAGCTATGCGATGCGGCAGTGGCAACGAGCGGCGATTACGAGCGCTACTTCGAGCTGGATGGCCGGCGCTACTGTCACCTGCTCGACGCATTGACTGGGAGGCCGGTCGACCACTGGCAGTCCGCGAGCGTCGTCGCTCCGCTCGCAACGCTGGCCGGCGGCTGGGCCACAATCGCGATGCTGCTTGGTGAAGCGGCGGTGCGTTTTCTCCGCGAGCAGCATGCAGACTATCTGCTCGTCGCAGCGGATGGAACCGTTTCGTGCGGCGGTGCCGCGTTCGAAAGGGCACGAACGAATAGCCTCGAAAGGGCCACGAACCAATAGCCGCGGGTGGGATCTCATCGGCTGCTGCAACGATCGTCAGTGCGAGCGTTTGGCGTCGGCACGGCCAACCGAGAAACAGAGAACACGATGAGCACGGAGGTGCGAATGAAGGGTGCGCTAGCGCCGGTGATTACGCCGTTCGGAACCGACCTTCGCCCGGACGCGGCGCGCCTCGTACGGCATTGCCGGTGGCTGCTCGCTCAGGACGTCGGCCTGGCCGTCTTCGGGACCAACTCCGAAGCCAATTCGATGACGGTTCCCGAAAAGCTGGCATTGATCGACGCGCTCGTCGAAGCGCGCATTCCACCCGCGCGCATGATGCCCGGCACCGGTTGCTGCGCGTTCCCCGACACGGTCCTGCTCACGCGTCGCGCGGTGGAAGCGGGCTGCGCGGGCGTGCTGATGCTGCCGCCGTTCTACTACAAGGGCGTGAGCGACGACGGCCTGTTCGCCAGCTATGCCGAGGTGATCGAGCGTGTCGGCGACGCACGCCTGCGTATTTACCTGTATCACATCCCACCCGTGGCGCAGGTTCCGATCAGCCTCGCGCTGATCGAGCGACTGCTCGTGCGCTATCCGACGACGATCGCCGGCATCAAGGACAGTTCCGGCGACTTCAACAATACGCGTGCGATGCTCGAGCGCTTTGCCCCGTCGGGATTCGCCGTATTCTGCGGTAGCGAGACCTTTTTGCTCGCCACGCTTCACGGCGGCGGGGCCGGCTGCATCAGCGCGACGGCGAACGTCAATCCCGCGGCGATCGCCGGGCTCGCGCGCGAATGGCAGAGCGCCGACGCCGCGTTGCGCCAGACGAAACTCGACGGGGTACGCGCCATCTTCCATCGTTTCCCGATGATCCCGGCGCTCAAGGGCGCCGTTGCGCACTACGGCCACGACGAGACGTGGGCGAATGTGCGGCCTCCGCTCGTCGCATTGACGGCCGAGCAGCGCACCCGGTGCATCGCTGCGCTCCGCGCGATCGGATTCACGATGCCGGGTCTCGCCGACAGCGATGCGAAGTCGGCGGCGGAAGTTTCCGGCTAGAATGATGCACGCGCCGATTTGAGCCAGCTTGCGGGCGCGCGCCGATCGAAGGCGAAAATACGGCTAAAGCGGAGCAGTCCACGCGATATCCGGCCTATCCGATCGAGCCTCGAGTCGTTGCCGTCCCCCACACGTGGCGGCAGCGCGGCAAGCTGGTCGGATCCTGGTTGCCCGCGATGCCTTCCTTCTCCGCCACGACCGGTGGCGTCGAGCCGACTTCGACGACCGGTCGCTCGGTCGGCGCCGTCGTTCCACAGACTGCGCATTTCGCGACGCCGCTGCCGCTCGCCTGCGGCCGCGTCCTCCCCCAATACGACCTCGCGTACGAGACGTACGGAACGCTCGACAGTGCGCGTGCGAATGCGGTGCTCGTCTGTCATGCGCTGAACGCATCGCATCATGTCGCGGGCTATTACGCCGACGACCCGGACAACGTCGGGTGGTGGGACAACATGGTTGGTCCGGGCAAGCCGCTCGACACGAATCGGTTCTTCGTCGTGGGCGTCAACAATCTCGGCAGCTGCTTCGGATCGACCGGTCCCGTCTCGATGAATCCGGCGACTGGTGCGCCGTGGGGCAGCGACTTTCCGCTGATCACCGTCGAGGATTGGGTCGATGCGCAGGCGCAGCTCGCCGATCGCCTCGGCATTCGGCAATGGGCAGCGGTGATGGGCGGCAGCCTCGGCGGCATGCAGGCGCTGGACTGGGCGATCCGCTATCCACAGCGCATTCGCAGCGCGCTCGTCATCGCCGCCGCGCCGAACCTGTCCGCTGAAAACATCGCCTTCAACGAGATCGCACGGCAGGCGATTCTCACGGATCCTGAATTCCACGAAGGCAACTTTCAGGCGCACGGCGTGAAGCCGCGACGCGGGCTGCGCGTCGCGCGGATGATCGGGCACATCACGTACCTGTCGGACGAGCAGATGGAGGCCAAGTTCGGGCGGCAGCTTCGCGAGGGCCTCAAGTTCTCGTTCGCGCCCGAATTCCAGATCGAATCGTATCTGCGTTACCAGGGCGAGAAGTTCGCCGAGTACTACGACGCGAACACCTACCTGCGGATCACGAAGGCGCTCGACTACTTCGACCCGGCCACGCGCGCAGGTGGCGATCTCGCGCGTGCGCTGGCACCTGCCACATGCCGGTTTCTCGTCGTGTCCTTCACCACCGACTGGCGCTTTCCCGCG
>JBKPOL010000191.1:0-10035 GCA_046733075.1 Pseudomonadota bacterium
TACCGCACGTTCGAGCAGGACAAGGTGGTGTCGAGCCGTTTCGTCGACATGTCGCTCGACGAGCTCGATGCCGGCGACGTCGTCATCCGCACGAAGTACTCGACGATCAACTACAAGGATGCGCTCTCCTATGGCGGCGCCGGCAAGATCATGCGCAAGTTCCCGACGGTCGCGGGAATCGACATGGCGGGTACCGTCGAGTCGAGCAAGGACCCCCGCTGGAAGCGCGGCGACAAGGTCATCGTGACCGGCTACGACCTCGGCGTGTCGCACGATGGCGGGTATTCCGAGTACGTGCGCGTCCCCGGGGACTGGATCGTTCGCCGCCCCGAGAGCATGACGGCGTTCGATGCAATGACACTCGGCACCGCGGGCTTCACTGCGGCGCTCGCAATTCACCTGATGCAGCACAACGGGCTTACGCCGGCCGCCGGTCCTGTTGCGGTGACGGGGGCGACCGGCGGCGTCGGTTCGGTGGCGATCGAGATCCTCGCGAAGCAGGGCTACGATGTCGTGGCGATCACGGCCAAGGCGCGCGAGTCCGACTACCTGCGGCGCATCGGTGCGCGTGACGTGATGCTCCGCACGTCGTTGGAGCTTTCGAACATCCGGCCGCTGGAAAAGGCGACGTGGGCGGGGGCAGTCGACAACCTGGGGGGCGATGTCCTCGCCTGGCTGCTTGCTACGTCGAAGATCGCCGGAACCGTCGCGGCCGTCGGACTCGCGGCCGACATCAAGCTCAACACAACCGTCGCCCCGTTCATCCTGCGCGGCGTCCATCTGCTCGGCACCGACAGCGCGAATTGCCCCATGTCGCTGCGGCAGACGTTGTGGAACAAGCTCGCCGTCGACTGGCGCCCCGATCGCGTCCATGACGAAGTCCGGACGATCGACTTCGATGAGTTGCCGACACACTTCGACGCGTACCTGAAGGGCATGGCGCGCGGGCGCACCGTGGTGCGCGTGGCCGCGGACAGCCATCCGTGAACGCAAGCAAGGCTCGAAAGCGAGGCCTCCGCGCCGAGTATTGATCGAGATCAGGATATAAGCGTCGACGAGGATTGCCGCGGGCGGCTTCCGCAGGCCATCATGGAAGCACCCGCCGGCGAAGCTCGGCGCTTCGCAGCAAGCATCTGCTGACCTCTGCCATGAAGACTTACCGCGAATTCCACGAACGCTCGCTCGCCGACCGGGAAGGCTTCTGGCGCGAGGAGGCGCGCTTCGTCGACTGGCAGACGCCATTCGGGCACGTGCTCGATCATTCGCGTCCGCCGTTCGCCAAGTGGTTCGTCGGCGGACGGACGAATCTCTGTCACAACGCGGTCGACCGGCATCTCGCCGTGCGCGCCGACCAGGCCGCGCTGATCTACATCTCGACCGAAACCGACGAACAGGCGCGCTATACGTACGCCGAACTTCACGACGAAGTGAACGTCATGGCCGCGATGCTGAAGGCCAACGGTGTCGTCCGCGGCGACCGCGTGCTGATCTACATGCCTATGATCGCGGAAGCGGTGTTCGCGATGCTCGCGTGCGCGCGAATCGGCGCGGTCCATTCCGTCGTGTTCGGCGGCTTTGCGGCCGCGAGCCTTGCAACGCGGATCGACGACGCGAAACCGGCCTTGATGATCACGGCCGATGCGGGGATGCGCAGCGGCAAGGTGGTCGCGTACAAGCCGCTCGTTGACGAAGCGCTGCGCATCGCGCGTCATCCGCCGCCGCGCGTGATTCTCGTCAACCGCAAGCTGGACGCGGCGCTCACGATGCAGCGCGAACGCGATCTCGACTACGCATCGCTGCGGCGCGACCACGCAGGTGCGCGCGTGCCGTGCGAGTGGCTCGAGTCGTCGGAGCCGTCGTACATTCTCTACACGTCCGGCACAACCGGCAACCCCAAAGGCGTCCAGCGCGACACCGGCGGCTACGCGGTCGCGCTTGCGTCGTCGATGCGCCGGGTCTTCTGTCTCGCGCCGGGTGAGACGATGTTCTGCACGAGCGACATCGGCTGGGTCGTCGGCCATTCGTACATCGTGTATGGGCCGTTGATCAACGGGTCGCCGACGATTCTGTACGAAGGACTGCCGATTCGCCCCGATGCCGGCATCTGGTGGAAGATCGTCGAAGCGCACCAGGTGAAGACGATGTTCAGTTCTCCCACCGCAACGCGGGTGCTGAAGAAGCAGGACGCGTCGTTCATGCGCCGGTACGACCTCTCCTCGCTGCGTTACCTGTTTCTCGCGGGCGAGCCGCTCGACGAGCCCACGGCACGCTGGGCGACCGACGCGCTCGGCGTCGCCATCGTCGACAACTATTGGCAGACCGAGTCGGGTTGGCCGATCCTCGCCGCCCAGCTTGGCGTGGAGGAGACGCCGCGCAAGTTCGGCTCGCCGTCGTTTCCCGTCTACGGCTACGACGTCAAGCTGGTGGATGGTGCGACCGGCCGCGACGTCGGCGTCGGCGAGAAAGGCGTGCTGACGATCGCGCCGCCGCTGCCGCCGGGCTGCATGACCACGGTGTGGGGCGACGACGATCGCTTCGTGTCGACGTACTTCTCGACGATTCCAGGTCGCCAACTGTATTCGACGTTCGATTGGGCGATGCGCGACGGCGACGGGTACTACTTCGTGCTCGGGCGCACCGACGACGTCATCAACGTCGCCGGACATCGGATCGGGACGCGTGAGATCGAGGAAGCGGTGCAGGCGCATCCGGGAATCGCCGAGGTGGCGGTCGTGGGGATTCACGACGAGCTGAAGGGACAGGTTCCGCTCGCGTTCGCGGTAGTGAAGGACGCGTCGCGTGTGGCGGATGCGGCGCAGGCGGAGATTTTCCGCAAGGAAGTGCTGCAGACGGTCGACCGTGAGCTCGGCGCAATCGCTCGCCCGTCGACCGTGCATTTCGTCACGCTGCTTCCGAAAACGCGCTCCGGCAAGCTCCTTCGGCGCTCGATCCAGGCACTCGCGGAGGCCCGTGATCCCGGCGACTTGACGACGATCGAGGATCCTTCGGCGCTCGAGCAGATTCGCAGCGCGCTCGGACCACGATCCTCCTGAAGCGAACGCGCTTCGCTTCCCGGCACCCCAGACGCACGCCCGTTTCGACCCTTCCCTCGTCGCGGTGTCGAGTCGCTTGGCGGCCGCCAGAAAGGCGCATCGGCGATAATGGTAGTTTTGCTCGCCACTCGCCTTGATAGCTCCGGACAACGCCGCCCCGACGCCCGTGCCCCTCTCGGAGGTCACGCGCGGCGGTGTTGTCGAGAGCGTCCATTTCGGGTCCGTTGCGGTCGTCGACCGCGACGGCCGGATTCTGTTCGCGGCAGGTGACCCTTACGCACTTACGTTCACGCGAAGCGCGCTGAAGCCGCTGCAGGCGCTGCCCTTCACGGCGGGCGGAGGCGTCGAGCACTTCGGCTATTCGCCGGCGCAGGTCGCCCTGATGTGCGCGAGTCATTCGGGTGAGCCGAGGCACGTCACCGCGGTGGCCGACATGCTCGCGCGCGCACATTGCGGAGCGGGCGACCTGCAATGCGGGACGCATGCGCCGGGCTTCTACGACGCCCGGGGCGAGATTCCGCCGCCGCCGCCGTATTCGCCGCTGCAGCACAATTGCTCCGGCAAGCATTCGGGGATGCTCGCATGGTGCGATCAGCACGGCGACTCGAAGGCGGACTACCTGGCGTACGACCATCCGCTGCAGCAAGCCATCCGGCGCGCCGTGTCGGCGTTTACCGGCGTTGCCGAAAAGCGGCTCGTATCCGGGATCGACGGCTGCTCGGCACCGAACTACGCGATTCCCCTCGCGTCGCTCGCCACGGCCTTCGCCCGGCTCGCCGCAAGCGAGGTTCACGCCGAATACGGCACGGCGCCGAAAGCGCTCGCCGATGCGATGACCGCGCTTCCCGAGATGGTCTCGGGCGAGCATCGCAGCGACCTCGCGTTGATGCGCGCGGGGCGCGGTGATTGGGTCACCAAGATCGGCGCCGAAGGTGTGCAGGCGATCGGCATCCGCAGCCAGGGCCTCGGCATCGCGATCAAGGTTGGCGATGGACAGAAGCGCGGCCTCTACCCCGCGATCGTGGCGGTACTGGACGCGCTCGGCCTTCTCGATGCGCCTGCCCGGCAGGCCCTCGCGCCGTGGGCCGTCCGCACGGTAAGGAACTACCGCGGGATCGAAACGGGCGAAGTGCGCCCGGCGGTGGTCCTGCGCCCGTTTGACGCCAGTCAAAGCGCGCGCTTTCTCTCCCGTGAAAGCTGAACTTGGCACGTCCCCGATGGTCTGTTGCTGCAAGTGTGCGCCACGCGCCAGTCTCAACGCCCGGGCCGGGTGTGCGACAGCGCTGTCGGCAGCCGCGCCCTCCGTTCGGCGGGCATAACAACGACATGAATCAGGGACTGCCCGCTTGATGGGTGATCGCGAAGTCGATCAGCAGCTCGTGCTGCGAGCGCAACAGGGCGACAAGCGTGCGTTCGAGCTTTTGGTGGCGAAGTACCAGCGCAAGCTGGGACGGCTCCTGTCGCGGCTCGTGCGCGACCCGGCCGAGGTCGAGGATGTGACGCAGGAGGCTTTTATCAAGGCGTATCGCGCGCTGCCGAGCTTCAGGGGTGATAGCGCGTTCTACACATGGCTGTACAGGATCGCGATCAATACTGCGAAGAACTACCTCGTCGCCATGGGAAGGCGAGCGCCGACATCCACGGGCTTCGATCACGAGGACGCCGAAACCTTCGAAGACGCGGAGCAGCTGCGCGACTCCGCGACGCCGGAAGCTGAGCTGCTTGGCAAGCAGATTGCGGCGACGGTGAATCGCGCGATGGAACAGTTGCCGGACGACCTCCGCACGGCGATCACGCTGCGCGAGATCGAAGGGTTGAGTTACGAGGAAATTGCGAGCGTGATGAATTGTCCGATCGGCACCGTGCGATCGCGCATTTTTCGCGCGCGCGAGTCGATCGCGGCCGAACTGCGGCCGCTGCTCGGCACTGATGAGAACCGGAGATGGTGATGAACGAGCAAATTTCTCGGCTGATGGATGGCGAGGTCGACGCCTCGGAGATGGACCAGCTCTTAACGCTCGTGAAGGGCGAGCCGGCGATGGCGACCTGGAGCTGCTATCACACGATAGGCGATGCGCTGCGCGGCGAGACCGCGGTGACGCGGAGCGTCGGTCCTGCCGTGGCGCGGCAACTCGCAAGCGAGCCCACGGTGCTGGCGCCGCGGCTGCACGTGCCGTCGCGTCCGCAGGTGTCGCGGATGGCGACGTGGGCATGGGCTGCGGCCGCGTCGATTGCCGCCGTCAGCGTCGTCGGCTGGACTGCCTACTCGCTGCTCGACGCGCCGCAGGATCTGGCGCGAGCGGGCACCCCGGGAACGGCACGCAGCGCACAGATCCGCGCGCTGACCGTCCCGCCCGACTACCTCCTCGCGCATCAGGAATACGCACCGGCGAACGCGCTGCAAGGCGTTGGTCCCTATATGCGCGACGTTGCAGCGACGAGTCCGCTCCGACCCGCGCTTGCGGAGTAATCGTTCCAACCGGACGGCTTGCCGATGCAGCGCGCACTTGGAAATGCAATGATGGCCGGCCGGGTTGCTCCGGCCGTATTTGTTCTCGCCCTCGTGGCGTCGTCGGCGACCGCGAGCGATGCGCTTGCGTGGCTCACCCGCGCGTCGCAAGCCGCACGGCAGCTCAACTACGTCGGAACGATCATCTACCAGATTGGCCCGCGCGTGGAATCGTCCCGCATCACGCACATGAATGACGACGGCCGCGAGTTCGCGAAGGTCGTGAACCTCGACGGTCCGGCGCGCGAGGTCGTGCGCACCCAGGGGGAAGTGCGCTGCTATTACCCCGACGCGAAGCTGGTACGGGTCGAGCCGGGCACGTTCAGGAATGTCTTCCCCTCGCTTTCTGCCGAGCAGCAGCAATCGCTTGCGCGTTACTACGACTTTCGTGTGGTCGGAGACGATCGCGTCGGAGGGCGTCCAGTTCAGGTGGTGGTGTTCGAGCCGAAGGACGGCCTGCGCTATGGCCATCGCTTCTGGTCCGACGGCGCGACGGGACTGCTGCTGAAGGCCCGCGTGCTGAACGAGCGCGGCGAGGCCGTCGAGCAATTCGCGTTTTCCGACCTCACCATGAACGCTCGCATCGACCACGCGATGGTCGAGCCTTCGTGGCCCGTCGTTCCACGCGACTGGCAAGTCCTCGAAAACGTGTCGGGTGACGTCGTACCGGAGGATACGGGCTGGATCGTCGCCCGCGTGCCACCCGGCTTCGAGAAGATCATGGAAGGCTGGCGCAAGCTTCGCGGGCGTCGCGAACGCGTCGCGCATATCGTATTCTCCGACGGCCTCGTTTCAGTGAGCGTCTTCGTCGAACCGCTCGTTGCAGCGTCGGCACCGGCCGGCTTTCTGCAGAAGGGCGGTTTGAACGTCTATAGCGTCAAGCAGGACGATCACCTGATCACAGTGATGGGAGAAGCACCCGGCGCGACGGTGCGCCAGATCGCCCATTCGATTACGCATCGCTAAGCGACCCACTTTCGAGTCGCCCTACGCTCAACAAGAGGCACATCATGTTCTCGCCCCGCACATCCATTTCGGCTGGCTGCGCCGCGATCCTCGTCGCGCTCTGCACGCTTGCCGCACCCTTACCCGCAACCGCGCAAGGGCGCTCCGGCCTGTTGCCCGATTTCACCGAGCTCTACGAGAAACAGGGACCCGCGGTGGTTTCGATCGACGTCACGCAGAAGGCGAAGCGTCAGCGCTTCCCCGATATTTCCGAAGATGATCCGTTCTATGAGTTCTTTCGCCGCTTTGGACAGATCCCCCGCAACGGTCCGGGCGGACCCGGGGGACAGCAACGCGAGTTCGAAACGCAATCGACCGGATCCGGGTTCATCTTCTCGCCGGACGGATACATCGTCACCAACGCGCACGTCGTCGACGAATCGACCGAGGTCACGGTGCGCTTGACCGACAAGCGCGAGTTCGTGGCGAAGGTCGTCGGCACCGACAAGCGCACGGACGTCGCGCTGCTCAAGATCGACGCGAAGGATCTGCCGCGTGTAGTGATC
This sequence comes from Pseudomonadota bacterium, assembly GCA_046733075.1. GTDB lineage: Bacteria > Pseudomonadota > Gammaproteobacteria > Burkholderiales > Casimicrobiaceae > VBCG01. Next base: position 7,074 of record JBKPOL010000191.1, read on the forward strand.
GGCGATCCGGAAAAGCTGAAAGTCGGCGAATGGGTCGTCGCAATCGGCAAGCCTTTCGGTCTCGAGAATACGATGACCGCGGGCATCGTGAGTGCCAAGGGGCGCGATCTGCCGCAGGAAAATCTGGTCCCGTTCATCCAGACCGACGTCGCAATCAATCCGGGCAACTCGGGTGGTCCGCTCTTCAACATGAAGGGCGAGGTCGTCGGCATCAATTCGCTGATCTACTCGCGCACCGGCGGCTACATGGGCCTCGCATTTGCGGTGCCGATCGACATCGCGATGAATGCCGTGAATCAGCTGCGCGAGAAGGGCCGCGTCACCCGCGGGCGGATTGGCGTACAGATCCAGGAACTGACCAAGGAATCGGCGGACGCGTTCGGACTGAAGCAGGCGAGCGGCGCGCTCGTCAACGGCGTCGAAAAGGACGGACCGTCGGCGAAAGCGGGCGTCGAAACGGGCGACATCATCCTGAAGGTCGACGGTCGCGACGTGCGCTCGTCCAACGATCTTCCGCGCATCATCACGGCGATTCGCCCGGGAACGAAGATCACGTTGACGGTCTGGCGCAAGGGTGCGCAGAAGGACATCCAGGTGACGGTCGCCGAGATGAAGGAAGACGTGGCGTCCGCCCAGCCGCGTCGCGGCACACCCACGCCGAAGGAGAAGGCCAAGCCCAACCGGATGGGCCTCGTCCTCTCCGACTTGACGGACGAGCAGAGGAAGGAGCTCGACCTCAAGACGGGTGGCGTCCTGATCGAGGACGTCGTGGGCGTCGTCCGCGGCAATGTGCAGCCCGGCGACGTGATTCTTGCGATCATCCAGCGTGGCACGCCGGTCCCGGCGACTTCTGCCGCCCAGGTGAACGATACGCTGAGCAAGCTGGAGAAGGGTGCGTCGGTCACGCTGCAGGTGCGGCGTGGCGACAACTCGTTCTACACGACGCTGAAGCTCGGGAACGGGGAATAGCGACGAGTGCGGCGGGCGAGGCTTGGCCGAGCCGAGGCCCGAAGGGCGCGGCGCCGTACGATTCGCAGGCGGCCGACGCGGCAATGCGGCGCGTACCGTAACAATTCAATGAGGCCGCGCCGCGAGCCCCTCGCGCGCGGGAGGCCGACGCGTTGTGCATCGAATCTCGCGCGAGCGCGATGAGGGCGAGCAATGAGTGCGGCGGGCGAGGCCGGCAGCGGTGACCGAGCTCACGCTCCTCGTACGCGCGTATTGTCATCTCTGCGATGACATGCGCGTGGCGCTTGCTCCGCTCGCCGCGGCGGCCGGCGCAAGTGTGACGGAGATCGACGTCGACGCCGAGCCGGGGCTCGAGGAACGCTTCGGCGAGCGCGTTCCAGTACTTCTGATCGGTGCAATCGACGGCGCCGAGCTCTGCCATTTCCACCTGGATGCAACACGCGTGACAAAGGCGCTCGCCGGACGCTTGTAGGCGTGCGCTCCCGGCTTCTTTCCGCTAAAATTCAATATCCTATGCGCGCCGCACGCCGCTGCGCGCACCCGGCCTGACACGAACCGGACACGCTTCAAGGGCACCGCTCCACCTCGGTGCCCTTTGGCTTTTTGATGCAGAACATCCGCAACTTCTCGATCATCGCCCATATCGATCACGGCAAAAGCACGCTCGCGGATCGGTTCATCCAGCGCTGTGGCGGTCTCGCCGAGCGCGAGATGGAAGCGCAGGTGCTCGACTCGATGGACCTCGAGCGGGAGCGCGGCATCACGATCAAGGCGCAGACGGCGGCGCTGAGCTACCAGGCGCGGAACGGTGAAACGTACCGGCTCAACCTGATCGATACGCCCGGACACGTCGACTTTGCCTACGAGGTCTCGCGATCGCTCGCGGCATGCGAAGGCGCGCTGCTCGTCGTCGACGCTTCGCAAGGCGTCGAGGCACAGACCGTTGCCAACTGCTATACGGCGATCGAGCAGGGCGTCGAAGTGGTTCCCGTGCTGAACAAGATCGATCTTCCCTCCGCCGACCCTGCGCGCGTCATCGAGGAGATCGAGGACATCATCGGCATCGACGCCGACGACGCGATCCGCGCGAGCGCGAAGACGGGGGAGGGCGTCGACGACATCCTCGAAGCGGTGATTGCGCGCGTGCCGCCGCCGCAAGGCGATGCCGATGCACCGCTGCAGGCGCTGCTGATCGACGCATGGTTCGACAACTACGTCGGCGTCGTCATGCTCGTTCGCGTCATGCAGGGAACGCTAAAGCCGCGCGAACGCATCCTGTTGATGGCTACCGGCGCGACGTATCAATGCGAACAGGTCGGCGTCTTCACACCGCGCTCTGCGCTGCGCGACTCGTTGTCCGCCGGGGAGGTCGGCTTCATCACGGCCGGCATCAAGGAGCTCAAGGCGGCGCAGGTGGGCGACACGCTGACGTCCATCGCGCGACCCGCGGGGTCGGCGCTGCCCGGTTTCAAGCAGGTGAAGCCGCAGGTTTTCGCCGGACTCTATCCGGTCGAATCGAATCAATACGAGGCGCTCCGCAACGCGCTCGACAAGCTGAAGCTGAACGACGCGTCGCTGCATTACGAGCCGGAAGTGTCGCAGGCGCTGGGCTTCGGTTTCCGCTGCGGCTTCCTCGGCCTTCTGCATATGGACATTGTGCAGGAGCGTCTCGAGCGCGAATACGACATGGACCTCATCACGACGGCGCCGACCGTCGTATACCAGGTCGTGACACGCGATGGGGACGTGACGGAGATCGAGAATCCCTCGAAGCTGCCCGATCTATCGCGGGTGGAAGAGATTCGCGAGCCGATCATCACCGCCACGATCCTCATGCCGCAGGAGTATGTCGGCCCGGTGCTCACGCTTTGCACCGAAAAGCGCGGCACCCAGAAGAACATGCAGTACGTCGGCCGCCAGGTCATGCTGACCTACGAGCTGCCTCTGGCCGAAGTGGTGATGGATTTCTTCGACAAGCTGAAGTCGGTCTCCC
>JBKPOL010000192.1:0-8298 GCA_046733075.1 Pseudomonadota bacterium
GCAGATCGTCGGCAGCGTCAGATGTGTATAAGAGACAGCAATGAGGCCGACGCATGAGCCGCGCGGGCGAAGCCAAGACCCGAAGGGCCGGCGCGCGGCGATGGCGGGGAGGTCGACACGCGTTGCCTGGTGTGTCGAGGCCGCGCAATGAGGCCGACGCATGAGCCGCGCGGGCGAAGCCAAGACCCGAAGGGCGAGTGAGCGAGGCGGGCGAGGTGTAACCGAGCCGAGCCCCGGAGGGCCGGCGCCGAGCGATCGAGGGCGGCCGACGCTCTGGCGATTGATAGCCGTAATCACTGCAAGGAGGCCGCAGGGCGCGGCAATACGGGGAGGCCGACACGCGGTGCCTGTTGTGTCGAGGTCCTGCAACGAGGTCGACGAGTGAGCGATCCCCGCGCGACGCAAGGCCGCGAGATCCTCATCGTCGACGACGAGGTCGGCATACGCGAACTGTTGTCCGAGATCCTGCAGGACGAGGGCTACCGCGTCGCTCTTGCCGAGAACGCAGGCGAAGCCCGTGCCTATCGCCAGCGTCAGCAGCCCGCGCTCGTGCTGCTCGATATCTGGATGCCGGACACGGATGGCGTCACGCTGCTTCGCGAATGGGGTTCGACGTCGCTTCTGACGATGCCCGTCGTGATGATGTCCGGGCACGGCACGATCGAGACGGCAGTCGAGGCTACGCGCATTGGCGCATTCGATTTCCTCGAGAAGCCGATCGGGCTCTCGAAGCTGCTGTCGACGATCGCGCGCGCGTTGAAGACCGCCGCCGCCAAGGAGCCGCGCCGGATCTCGCTCGCCGCGCTCGGCGCGAGCCAGCCGATACGTGACACCGAGAAGGCGCTCGAGGCGCTCGTTGCGGCGAGGCGTCCGGTCGTCATTCTCGGCGAGGCAGGCACCGGACACGATATCGCGGCGCGCGCGCTGCAAATGTCCGGGTCCCCGTTCGTCGTGCTCGCGAACGGCGGGCGACTCGCGAACAATCCGCTTGCCCTTCTCGAGGAAGCGCGCGAAGGCGTGCTCTACTGCATGGAAGTCGGTCAGTACTCGCGCGCGGAGCAGAAAGGGCTCGCCTTTCTTCTGCCGAAGCTCGACAAGCACAACATCGTGCTCGTCGCGACGAGCGCCGAGCCGCTCGCCAATCACGCCGCGGAAGGGCGCTTCGACGCGGCGCTGCTGTCGCAGCTGTCTTCCGGCGCCGTCGTGCTGCCGCCGCTACGTGCGCGGCGTGAGGACATCCCGGCGTTGATCGAGCGTTTCTGGCGGGCTGGGGGGGCCGAGGAGCGGACGACGCCGCTGCTGGCGTCGCTGTCGCCGGCCGCGCTCACCGCGCTGTCCAACGCATATTGGCCCGGGAACCTGGATCATTTGCAGAGTGTCGTCATGAACATGCAGGTGGTTCGCGGCGAAGTGACGGCCGATCTCGTGAAGCGCTTGCTCGGCGAGGCCGCCTCGCCCAACCAGGTGCTCGCGCCTGAAATCACGACGCGCTTCTTCGAGCTGCCGCTTCGCGAGGCCCGGGAGGCGTTCGAGCGGATCTATTTCGAGCAGCTCCTCGGCCGGGAGCAAAGCAACATGAGCAAGGTCGCCGAGAAGGCGGGACTCGAGCGCACGCACCTGTATCGGAAGCTCAAGCAGCTCAACATCCGTTTCTCGCGCCGCACCGACGAAAGCGCGGCGAGTTAACAGGGGCCGCTAGGTTTCCTAGTGCCCCGTCTCGAGTGACTACGGCCGCTCTATCCATCGCCCACCGCGGCCGGATGCTGCCGCTTGCGGTCGGCGCCGTCGGCGTCGTCTACGGCGACATCGGCACCAGCCCCCTTTACACGCTGCGCACCGCGTTCACCGGTTCGTACGGGCTCTCGCTCACACCGGCGAACGTACTGGGCGTGCTGTCCGTGATCGTATGGGCGCTCGTCATCGTCGTCACGCTCAAGTACATCACGTTGATCATGCGCGCGGACAACCGCGGGGAAGGCGGCATCCTCGCTTTGACGGCGCTCGTGTCGCGCGGGACCGAGGATCGCGAGCGAATGCGCTGGTGGCTCGTCGGGCTCGGAATTTTCGGCGCGGCGATGTTCTATGGGGACGGCATGATCACGCCGGCGATCACCGTGCTCGGCGCAGTCGAAGGCCTCGGCGTCATTGCGCCCGCGCTGCATCCTTTCATCGTGCCGATCAGCGTGCTGATTCTCGTTGCGCTGTTCGCCGTGCAGCGCACGGGAACGGCTCGGCTCGGCGCGATCTTCGGGCCCGTCATGGCGGTTTGGTTCGTCGCCCTCGGGACACTCGGCGGAATCCAGATCGCCCGCAAAACCGAAGTGCTCGCCGCATTCGATCCCATATACGCGGTGCGATTCGTCCAGGGCAACCCGGGCGTGGCCTTCGTCGCATTCGGGGCTGTCGTGCTCGCGGTAACGGGCACGGAAGCGCTCTACGCGGACATGGGGCACTTCGGCAAGACACCGATACGCCGTGCGTGGATCTTCTTCGTGATGCCCGCGCTGCTGTTGAACTACTTCGGGCAGGGTGCGCTGATTTTGAATGATCCCTCGACGATCCAGAATCCGTTTTATCTGCTCGCTCCCGCATGGGCCCGCGTGCCGCTGCTGGTCCTGGCGACGTTGGCCGCGATCATTGCGTCGCAGGCGGTGATCTCGGGCGCGTTCTCGCTCACCCGCGCAGCGATCCAGATGGGTTATTGCCCGCGCCTCACGATCCTGCACACGTCCGAACGAGCGATCGGCCAGATCTATGTGCCATTCATCAACTGGATGCTGTTGCTCGCGATCATCGCGCTCGTCGTCGGTTTCCGCAATTCGGACAACCTCGCCGGCGCGTACGGCATTGCCGTGACGATGGCCATGCTGATCGATTCGATCCTGATCTTCGTCGTGATGCGACGCTTGTGGGATTGGCCCGTCTGGGTATCGGTCCTGATCACGACACCGCTGCTCCTCATCGATATGACGTTCCTCGCGTCGAACGCGCTCAAGATTCCCGAAGGAGGCTGGTTCCCGCTGCTGATTGGAGGCGTCGTTTTCACGCTGTTGACGACGTGGAAGCGCGGCCGCTCGCTGCTGATGAAGCGGCTGGCGGAGGACGCAATGCCGCTCGACCTCTTCATTCAAAGCATCGAGGCGTCGCCGCCGCAACGCGTTTCCGGAACGGCGATCTTCTTGACGTCGACGCCGAACCGCGTGCCGCACGCGTTGCTGCACAACCTGAAGCACAACAAGGTGCTGCACGAGCGCGTCGTGTTCCTCACCATCGTGATGCGCGACATCCCCTATGTGCCGGACGAGGATCGCGGCGAGGTATCGGACCTCGGCTGCAATTTCTATCGGTTGATGGCTGATTACGGCTTCAAGGACGACCCTGACATTCCGGAATTGCTCGAGGACTGCGGTCGCAAGGGATTCGCGTTCGACATGATGGAGACGTCGTTCTTCGTCTCGCGCGAAACGCTGATCGCCACCGTCAGTCCTGGAATGGCGCTGTGGCGGGAAAAGCTGTTCGTCTCACTGTCGAAGAACGCGACGAAGGCGTCCGAGTTCTTTCATGTGCCCACGAACCGGGTGGTGGAGCTCGGGACCCAGGTCGAGCTCTAGTCGCGCCCGTCCCGTACGTTGCGAGCGTCAGGCAAACGCCCACGGGTGCTCCCACGCCACAAACAAAACGCCGGCACGAGGCCGGCGTGGAATGGTTAAATGAGGCGTATTACTGAAGCGTGGCCATTTGCGAGCGCATCGTCTTCAGCGCCTTGCTTTCGATCTGACGGATCCGCTCGGCGGACACACCGTACTCGTCGGCAAGCTCCTGCAGCGTGGCGCTGTCGTCATCCTCGCGCAACCAGCGCGCTTCGATGATTCTGCGACTCCGGTCGTCGAGCTGGGCCATCGCCGTGCGCAGTCCCTGGCTGCGATTCGCCGCCGTTTCCTTGCGCTCGAGAATCTCGACCGGCTCGTCGTCGGAGTCGGTCAGGTACGCGATCGGCGTAACGGACTCCTCGTCGCCCGGCGTCGGATCCAGCGATACATCACCGCCCGAGATCCGCGTCTCCATTTCGAGCACTTCCTCCGGCTTTACGCCGAGCTCCTTCGCAATCTGATTCGCTTCCGACCGCGTCAGCGACGCCGACGAGCGCTTCATGCTCCGCAGGTTGAAGAACAGCTTGCGCTGCGCCTTCCTCGTCGCGATCTTCACGAGCCGCCAGTTGCGAAGCACGTGCTCGTGGATCTCGGCCCTGATCCAGTGCAGCGCGAACGACACGAGCCGGACACCACGTTCCGGGTCGAAGCGTCGAACCGCCTTCATTAAGCCGATGTTGCCTTCCTGGATCAGGTCGGCCTGCGGCAAACCGTAACCCAGGTAATTACGCGAGACGGCGACGACCAGCCGCAAGTGCGAAAGCACGAGCTGCCGAGCCGCGTCGACGTCTTCATGTTCTTTCCAGCGCCGCCCGAGCGCAGTCTCCTGCTCCGCGGTGAGCAGCGGAAAGCGGTTGACCGCTTGAATGTAATGATCGAGGCTCCCGAGGGAGGCCGGGGTCGGGAACGCCAGTACACTTCCGGACATCAAGTTCTCCTCTCAAGGCGACCGGACTCAAAAGATCACCGAGTGCCGCCGGTACGCCATTTTAGCACTCGTACGATAAGAGTGCTAAAGGGGCCGCAAAGTTCCCGACAAAATAACTCGGGTATAACGTCCCTCGTCAGCACCGCATGACCGTCTCAGTACGTGGACAGCATTTGAGGTGGGGCGTTCGCGCAACGGCAGACGCTGGTCCTGGGAGGAGTAAGTGCTCGCGTCGACTACGCGCCCAGATCGTCGCCCTGGGCAGTCAGGTACTCGGTACGGTTTTGACGGTCAGGCCGTGGCGCGTGCGCTCTCGTCGGCGGGGAGCAGCGCATCGACGAATTCGTCAGCGCGGAACGGCCGCAGGTCATCGAGGCCCTCCCCGACGCCGATGAACTTGAGCGGCACCGGGTGCTGGCGGGCGATCGCAGCCACGATGCCGCCCTTTGCGCTCCCATCGAGCTTCGTCAGCACGAGCCCGGTCAGCTTGACGGCCGAATGGAACGCCCGGACCTGCGCAAGCGCGTTCTGCCCGGTGTTCGCGTCCAACACGAGCCATGTTTCGTCGGGCGCACCTTCGCGTGCCTTGCCGAGGACTCGCCGGATCTTGCGCAACTCCTCCATCAGGTTGGCTTGCGTGGGCAGGCGGCCGGCGGTGTCTGCCAGCACGACATCAATACCCCGGCTCTTCGCGGCGTTCACGGCATCGAACATCACGGCCGCCGGATCTCCGCCGGCCTGCTGGATGACCGCAACGCCGTTCCGCTCGCCCCACGCAGCCAGCTGCTCGCGCGCAGCGGCCCGAAAGGTGTCGCCGGCCGCGAGCAGAACGGTCAGCCGCCGCTCCTGCAGCCACTTGGCGAGCTTGCCGATCGAAGTCGTCTTCCCGGCACCGTTGACGCCGGCGAGCATGATTACGAACGGACGCGTCGCCGGGATCGCGACTTCGACTTCGAGCGGACGGATAAGGTCCGCGAACGCGGCACGCAGGAGCGCGCGCGGGTCGGCATCGGCACCGGCGCGTCGATATCGTGCCTTCAGATCCTCCAGCAGGTGCGCGGTCGCCTCGACGCCGACGTCGGCCATCAGCAGCGCGGATTCCAGTTCGTCGAGCGCTTGTTCATCCAGGACGCGCCGTCGAAACGCGCCGGTGATGGCCCCCGACAGCTTTTCGCGGGACAGACCGAGGCCCGCCTTGAGCCGCTCCGACCAGGATCGCTTGGCTGCGACCGGGAGCGCGGTGGCCGGGTCCATAACGGGCGTCGGATCCCGCGTTTCCTCGTATCCGACCGTCTGCGGCGAGGCCGGCGCCGGGTGCAAGTCGTTCCGCACTTCCCGGGGCCCCCCCGGTGCTGCTTCATTGGACGGTACGCCAGGCGCCGGCGCGATTTCACGCGACGCGACGTCGCGCGCGTCGCTTGGCGCGGCCGGCTTTGCAGGCTTGCGTTTGAAAAGGTCGAACACAGGAGACGGACTGAAGACGCCGGCGGAACGATGCAGGCGCACGGGTAAACTCGAATTCTACCCTCCCGCGCTCGTCGTCCCTCCTGCGACACGTGCCTGTTCCTCATCGGATCCGCATCATCGGAGGCCGCCATCGCGGGCGCCCGATTCCCGTCCCCGTCGTTGCGGACGTGCGACCCACGCCCGACCGGGTGCGGGAGACGCTCTTCAACTGGCTTGGTCAGGACCTGTCGGGAGCGACGACCCTCGATCTGTATGCGGGAACCGGCGCGCTGACGCTCGAATCGCTTTCGCGCGGCGCACCCCTCGCGGTTGCCGTCGACCGCAATCCCGTATTGATTCGCGCGCTCGTGAGTTATGCGCGAAAGATCGGCGAGTTGTCGCTGGAAACGCACGTCGGCGACGCGCTTCGCTTCCTGCAGGCTGAAACGCGGGCCTTCGACGTCGTCTTCCTCGATCCGCCGTTTGCCGACGATCCCTGGCCGAATCTATGGATCGCGCTCGTCCCGCGAGTTGCGGCGGGCGGGTTCGTGTATGCGGAGGCGCCCCGCGCCCTCTCGCCGCCTTCGCCATTCAAAGTCGTGCGGCAGGGAAGGGCGGGGAGCGTGCATTATCATCTGATCGCGCGCACGCAACCGGCTGCCCCCGAATGAAGGTCGTCTACCCCGGAACGTTCGATCCCTTCACCCGGGGACACGAGGACCTCGTGCGGCGTGCGGCGCGGCTCTTCTCATCCGTCGTCGTTGCGATCGCGGACAGCGAGACGAAGCGGCCCTATTTCTCGGCCGCCGAGCGCATCGACATGGCGCGTGAAGTGCTGCGACCTTTTCCGAATGTCGAGGTGCGCGGCTTCTCCTCGCTCCTCATGGAATTTGTTCGCGAGCAGGGTGCGCAGGCCATCGTACGGGGGCTGCGCGCCGTGTCCGATTTCGAGTACGAATTCCAGATGGCGGGAATGAACCGGAACCTGTATCCGGACGTCGAAACACTGTTCCTGACACCGGACGAGAAGTACATGTTCATTTCGGCGACGATCGTTCGCGAGATCGCCCGCTTCGGCGGCGATGTGTCGAAGTTCGTGCACCCGCATGTTGCGGAGCAGCTGCGCATCAAGGCGGCGGGCTGACTCCTGACGAGGCTCCCTTACAGACATGGCGCTCTTCATCACCGACGAATGCATCAACTGCGATGTGTGCGAGCCGGAGTGCCCGAACCAGGCGATTTCGCAGGGGCCCGAGATCTACCAGATCGATCCCGGCAAATGCACGGAGTGCGTAGGCCATTTCGATCAACCGCAGTGCCGCGAGGTGTGTCCGGTCGACTGCATTCCCGTCAATCCGGACTTCGTCGAAAGCCGTGACGCGCTGCAACTCAAGTATCAGGCGCTGATGAAGAAGCGCGACGAAGCCGCGACGACCGAATAGCTTCGCCCCGCGGTCGGTGATCGCCCTGCAACGAGTGGGTCTGGGTCGTGATCTTGGTCGCGGCTACAAACTTCACGACGCTCGACGCAAGTAATTGAGTGGCCGCTGCAGCAGCGCTAGCCGTTTGCTGCCAGCGGGATGGCCTCGGGCGCTTCGATGATCATGTCAAGGCTCCCGACCTGCTGCTTAAGCCCCTGGCGCTGCACTTCGATCGCCTCTCGCGTCTGCTCGAGCTCGATGATGCGGCTCTCGAGCTCGTCGCTTGCGCGATGAATCCGCCGCACGCTGTCGAGTCGGCGACGCAGCTGCGTGTGATGCTCGCGAACCTGCGTCTCGAGCGGCGACATCACCGCCTTCAGCCAGACCTCGACGTCGCGGTTCGCAACCTTGTAGATGTGTCGTGAACGCGAGGCGATCGTCTCGAAGAACTGCTTCATCAGCGGATACTTCGCCTTGCTCACCATGTTCCAGAGCGTGTTGAAGTGCGTGTTGTAGGCACGCTCCATCCGCTCGACTTCCTTCAGGTACTTGAGCACCGACAACTGCGGTGGCACGTACAGCTCGGTGCTGTTCTCGTGCGCGAAACGGGTGTACATCGCGCGCATCAGGTCGTGAATCTCCGCGCCTTGCCGGCCCGCCTGGTCGAAGTCCGCGCGGAGCCGCGCGAAGAAGTCTCCCATCGCATCGCGGACGCCCTTCGTGAACGGGCTGCCCTCGATGCGCTCGCGCGTCCGCGCAGCGTTCTGCCGCAGCGCCGAGAGACCGATGATGTCGAAGAGGTCGTTGGTATGCTGGGTAAACACCGTGCGAAGCGCCGTGTAGCGCGCAAGGC
>JBKPOL010000193.1:0-5540 GCA_046733075.1 Pseudomonadota bacterium
TGGTCAACAAATCACGTGGCGAGATGGCCTACACGCTGGTTGACGTTGATAGTCCCGTGCCTGATGCACTTTTGGAGATGCTCGCCAGCATCGACGGGGTGCTGTCGGTTCGAACGATCCCCGCCCCGGACGACGCCTGACGCGGCTACACGCCGCCCCACACTTCGCGCGCGGTGTCTATGACGAGCCGCAACTTAGCCGCCTGCGATTCGACGGCAATGTCGTTGCCGTGGACGGTGCTCGAAAACCCGCATTGGGGGGACAGGCACAGTTGCTCGAGTGGAACGAGCTTCGCCGCGGCATCGATGCGACGTTTCAGCGAGTCCTTCGATTCGAGCTCGCCGATCTTGGTGCTGACGAGACCGAGCACAACGGTCTTGCCCTGCGGCACGTGCCGCAACGGCGAGAAATCGCCGGAACGCGGGTCGTCGTACTCCAGGAAATATCCATCGACGGCAAGCTCGTTGAACAGCACCTCCGCCACCGGTTCGTAACCGCCCTCGGCGGCCCACGCGCTCTTGAAGTTGCCGCGACACAGGTGGATGCACACCGTCATGTCTTTGGGACGCCGCGCGATTGCCGCATTGATGAGCCTCGCGTAACGCCGAGGCAGATCGTTCGGATTGTCGCCCCGCCGCCGCGCCCCTTCGCGCATCTTCTCGTCGCATAGATAAGCGAGGTTCGTGTCGTCGAACTGCACGTACGTGCATCCCGCTTCTCCGAGGCTCGCAAGCTCGTCCGCATATCCCGCAGCGACATCGGCGTAGAACGCTTCGAGGTCCGGATAGGCTTCCCGGCTGATCGCGTCGCGCCCGCCGCGAAAGTGCAACATCGTGGGCGACGGTATCGTGACCTTCGGCGTCCGCGTGCTGACAGAACGCAAAAACTCAAAATCCGCACGCTGGATCGGCCGCGCGTGCCCCACCTTCCCGGTCACCTGCATCACCGGCGGCTCGAAATCCACTTCGCCCTTGGCACTGTGAAACTTGACGTGGATGCCGCCCTTCGTTTCGACACCCTGCAACTGCGTGAGGAAGTCGATGTGGAAGTACGTCCGGCGATATTCGCCGTCGGTGATCCCGCGCAGCCCCAGGTTCTCCTGGAATTTCACGACACCGCGAATCGCCTGATCCTCGACTGCGCGCAGCTCGCTCGCATCAATTGCGCCCGTACGAAACTGTTCGCGCGCGTCGAGCAGCAACTTCGGACGCAGAAAACTTCCGACATGATCGGCGCGGAAGGGCGGTGTGTTCCGGACCGATACGTCAGACTTGTTGATCGTCGTGGTACTCATCGATGTTCCTCACGATGTGAATGCAGGACGCAGGCAGCGTAGCATCTCGCCCGCGCTTCAGCGCGGACAACTCAAACGACCGGATGACGCTCGGAACTCGCTTGCTCTGATACCGTTTGCTCGGGTGTGGAGGCCTGGTGGTCCATTGGACTCTCGCCGCTTATCGCATCTTCGAGCTGCTCCACGCGCGGTCCGCTCCGCCGGCCGCGTCGAAGCGACACCCCCTTCACCAGCCACGCGATTCCCGACCAGATAGCGACGAACGCGAGCGGCCAAGCGAGGACGCGCGGAGCGAGCGCGGCAACCAGGCCCACCATGATCGATATGGCCGCCATAATGAACAGCAGACCGGCCTCTGCCGGACCCAGAATACGTCGATCAGTGAGCGCCGCACCCAACGCGCTTCCGACGCTGAACGCACCGGCCGCGGCACGTCCGGCACTTCCCGAAACCGCTCGGCGAGACGGCCGCGGCGCGCCCGGGCCACCCGGCTGCGCGATGGGCGCACGTCGTACCCGGTTACGCTTAGTGAGCACGATTTCGGTGGAGCGCGCGAGGTCGGCCTCGTATTGCCACGCCATTTGCTCCGAAAACGCCGCGTCCTCGATCGCGACATCCAGCTCGTAGTTCGACATCCAGCTTGCGAGGTTCAGGTTCGTGGAGCCTACACGCGACCACCGTCGATCGGCGACCGCGGTCTTCGCATGCAACATCGTTCCGGACCACTCAAAGACGCGCACGCCCGCTTCGAGCAAAGGCCGGTATTGCGCACGGGATAGCGGCGACAAGGCTGGAATGTCGCTCGAGCCGGGTACGAGCAACCGGACGTCGACACCATCGCGTGCTGCCGCACGCAACGCTTGAACATAAGGAGAGGTCGCAACGAAGTAGGCGTCGGTGAGCCAGAGTTGCCGCCGCGCAATCGATGCGACGATGAGGTCCATGCGAAACGTGCCGGCAACTGTCGGTTCGTTGGCGATGACGTGCAGGCGTACGTTGCCGGCCTTGGTCATTTGGTCGGCGGGCTTCAGAATGGTGGTATCGAGCAAATCCCCGCACGTCCCAAACACGCTGACAAACGCCTGCTCCATCGTCGCAACGGCAGGACCGCGGATCTCGATCCCTGTATCGCGCCACGGCTCCAGCCGACGCCTGGGGTTACCAACCCATCGCTCGCTGATGCAGAGTCCGCTGACGAAGCCGACGTCTCCGTCGACGACGATCGTCTTGCGATGATCGCGCGATAGCCACCCGAGCGGACTCGACAGTCGAGGCGGATTGAAAACGCGCACGTCCCCGCCCGCGTCGCGTATTTCGCGCCACATCGACAGCGCGCGCCAGGAACCGAGCCAGTCGATGATGACGAACACCTTGACGCCGGCCCGCGCGCGCTCCGCTAGAATTGCCGCGAACTCGCGGCCAATGGGATCATCCTCGACGATGTAGGACTCGAAAAGGATGTACCGCTGCGCACGCGACAGCGCTTCGCGCCATGCCGGATAGTTCTCGCGCGCGTCGCATAGCAGACGGACCGCATTTCCTTCGCTCGCTGGTGAGCCTGCTGCGCGTGCGAACGCGCGCTCGGCGAGCTCTGCAAGCGTAGCCGGCGCAAAGGCCGAGTAGCGGACGGTTCGAGGTGGCAAGGAAGAAGACCCGCGGCGAGTGCCAGGAGCGGCGTGTCAGCCTGCGGCCTTGGGCTCTCGCGTTGCGGGCTCGCCGCGCGCGGCGTCGCGCGACAGGCGCAGCGACCCGACGAGCGCGGCCAACACGGTCGGGTCGATTGGCTTCACGACATGGTAATCGAAGCCGACGCTCTTCGAGCGCACCCTGTCCTGCTCCTGGCCATAACCCGATACGGCAACGATCATCGTTCGCCCGTTCTGAGGTTGTGCGCGAATGTGCTCGGCAACGAGATAGCCGTCGATCGTGGGTAATCCAATATCGAGCAGCACGGCATCCGGGCGGAGCCGTTGAACCGATTCCAGAGCGGCCTTGCCGTCGTACGCAACATGCACGTCGCACCCGTTCATGCGCATGACGCTTGCCGTGCTGTCGGCGACATCGCGGTTGTCGTCGACGACGAGAATTCGAAGTCCGGCGGGCGATGGTGATTCTGCCGGAGTCGGGTCCACCGCTTCCGCCTCATTCATGGTCGCGAGCGGAAGACGAACCGTGAACTCGCTGCCTCGATTACGCCCTTCGCTCTTCGCCGCGACGCTGCCGTGCTGCATTTCGACCAGGCGTCGGACGAGCGTCAGGCCGATCCCGAGTCCGCCGTGCGAGCGTGCGAGCGTCCGATCGACCTGCGTGAACGGGTCGAAGATGCTCGCAATGAACTCGGGAGGAATGCCCACACCCGAGTCGCGCACGCGGAACACGACGTCGTTGTCTTCGCGGGCCGCGGAGAGCGAGATGCGGCCGCCCTTGGGCGTGTACTTCGCCGCGTTGTTGATCAGGTTAGACAGGATTTGCGACACGCGCGCGAAGTCGCCGCGCACACGCAAGGCCTCTGTGGGCAACTGGATCGAAAGCGTGTGCCGGTTGCCGTCGATGTTCGGCTTGCTCGTTTCTATCGCTGCTGCCGCGACCTGAGCAACATCGACGGCCTCGATCTTGAGCTCGATTTTGCCGCGCGTGATCCGCGACACGTCGAGCAGATCGTCGACGAGACGCACCAGTTGCTTCAATTGCCGCGCGATCAGCTCGCGCGCCCATGCGAGCTTGCCCGGATCGCCATCACTGACGCGAAGGATGTGCACGGCATTGCTGATCGGGGCGAGCGGATTGCGCAGCTCGTGCGCAAGCATCGCCAGGAACTCGTTCTTCCGCTGGTCCTCGTCCTGGACCTTGCGGAAGAGCAGCGCGTTGTCGATGGCGGTTGCCGCGCGCGCGGCAAGCTCCGCCACCATCGCGGAGGTGTCCGTATCGAAGCGCCGCGACGTAGCCTCGAGCCCCAGCGTCAGTACACCGAGCCGACGCCCGCGCACGAGCAGTGGCACGAGCATTAGCGTGTGCGCCGTGAGCCCGCGCGGCAACGGGATGCGGGAAGCTGGTGGACCGTCCGGGTCACGCTCGATCATTTCCGGTTTGCCGGACGCGCGAACGCGGGCGACGGCGTCTGCGACCAGCGGATCGCCAAGCTCGAGCATGGATGCAGTCAACAGCGGCAGCTCGGGGTCGGTGGTGACCCACGCCATTTCGTGCCGCTCCGCATGCCCATCGCCGGGTGCAATCGAGACCACGCACACTTCGGAGAAACGCGGGACGATGAGGCGCGAAAGCTCCCGCAACGTCGCTTCGAGGTCAAGGGAACTTGCAAGCGTGCCGCTCGCCTCCGCCAGGAACGCGAGACGGCGAGACGCGCGCTCGGCTGCCTCTCGCGCGGCCTTCTCCTCGGCGAGGGAAATGCGCTCCTGCGCCTGCCGCTTCGCCTGCTCGGCGAGAAGGTAGAGCTCGACGAATACGCGCACTTTCGCGCGCAATATCTCTGGGACCACCGGAGACGCGATGTAGTCCACGGCACCGAGCGAATATGCCTGACTCATGCGCGGCTCGTCGCCGTAATCGGCAGTGACCAGGATGATCGGGGTGTGGGCCGATTTTTTTCGTGCTCGAATGAGCGACGCCGTTTCGAGCCCGTCCAGACCCGGCATGTTGACGTCGAGCAGGATCAGCGCGAAGTCACGATCGAGCACCTCGCGCAAGGCCTCGTCCCCGGACGACGCCGTATAGAGATTCTGATTGAGCTCCTCGAGCAGCGTCCGGTAAACCAGCAGCTTGTCCGGCCGGTCATCGACGATGAGGATGTTGGCGCGATCGCGCGCCTCGGAAGGCGGTGCCGCTTCCGCCGAGCCTTGCGATCGATGAGTGGTATCGTTCACCAGGATCCCGTCAACGCGACAGCCAGCCGCGCAGGCAGCCGAGCATCAGCTCCGTATCCACGGGTTTGGATAGATAGTCCCACGCGCCCGCCTCCATGCACTTCTCGCGATCGCCCTTCATGGCCTTGGCGGTCACGGCGATGATCGGCGTATCGCGGCAGGCGGGGATCTGACGGATCTCCCGAATGGTGTCGATGCCGTCCATCTCGGGCATCATGATGTCCATCAGGATTGCTTCGACGTCGTGTTGCGCGTGCAATGCGCTGACCGCATCGCGCCCGTTGTCGTGGGACACGATGATCATCCCGCGATCCTCCAGCAGGGACGTCAAGGCGAAGATGTTGCGCATGTCGTCGTCGACGATC
>JBKPOL010000194.1:0-4058 GCA_046733075.1 Pseudomonadota bacterium
ATGCAACATACTAGCAGAAGCGTAGTGCGACTGGTCCAGGAATGTCTGTTCACCCAACGTGCAAGCGAGCGCTTGCACTCTGGTAGCGCCACCCCCGCGGGGTGATGCCGCTTATGCGCGGTGGCGAAGCTTGCGAATCGCCTCGATCTGCGCGAGCGCCGCAGCCAGCTCCGCCTCGGCGCGCGCGATCTCCTCTTTCGAAGTCTTGTTCTGCATCGCTTCCTCGGCCGCGCGCTTCGCTTCGAGCGCCGACTTCTCGTCGAGGTCCTTGGCGCGGATCGCCGTATCAGCGAGAACCGTGACCACGTTCGGTTGCACTTCGAGGAACCCGCCCTGAACGAATACAAGTTCCTCCGCGCCGTTGAGCGGCTTGATCCGGACCGACCCGGGCTTGATCTGCGTGAAGAGGGGCGTGTGGCGGGGATAGATGCCGAGCTCGCCCATCATGCCGGGGAGCACGACAAACTCCGCCTCACCCGAGTAGATCTGCTCCTCGGCGCTGACGACATCCACGTGAATGGTGTTGGCCATTACTGAAGCGTCTTCGCCTTCTCGAACGCCTCCTCGATGGGGCCCACCATGTAGAACGCCTGCTCCGGCAACGCGTCGCAGTCGCCGTTGACGATCATCTGGAAGCCCTTGATCGTGTCCTTCAATGAAACGTACTTGCCGGGAGAGCCGGTGAACACTTCCGCCACCGTGAAAGGCTGCGACAGGAAGCGCTGGATCTTCCGCGCGCGGGCGACCGCCAGCTTGTCTTCGGGCGACAGCTCGTCCATTCCGAGAATCGCGATGATGTCGCGCAACTCCTTGTAGCGCTGCAGCACCGACTGCACGCCGCGCGTCGTCGTGTAGTGCTCGCCGCCGATGACGTTCGGATCGACCTGCCGCGACGTCGAGTCCAGCGGATCCACGGCCGGGTAGATGCCCAGCGAAGCGATGTCCCGCGACAGCACGACGGTTGCGTCGAGGTGACCGAATGTCGTCGCAGGCGAAGGATCGGTCAGGTCGTCGGCCGGCACGTATACCGCCTGGATCGACGTGATCGAGCCGGTCTTCGTCGAGGTGATCCGCTCCTGCAGACGACCCATTTCCTCGGCGAGCGTCGGCTGGTAGCCGACCGCGGAAGGCATTCGCCCGAGCAGCGCCGACACCTCGGTTCCCGCGAGCGTGAAACGATAGATGTTGTCGATGAAGAGCAGTACGTCGCGGCCTTCGTCGCGAAAATTCTCGGCAATCGTAAGGCCCGTCAATGCCACGCGGAGCCGGTTGCCGGGCGGCTCGTTCATCTGTCCGTAGACCATCGCGACCTTCGACTTCCCGAGATCGTCCTTGTTGACGACGCCGGACTCGATCATCTCGTGATAGAAGTCGTTGCCCTCGCGCGTTCGCTCGCCGACGCCGGCGAACACCGAAAGACCGGAGTGCGCCGTCGCGATGTTGTTGATGAGCTCCATCATCGTGACCGTCTTGCCGACGCCCGCACCGCCAAACAGGCCGATCTTGCCGCCCTTGGCGAACGGGCAGATCAGGTCGATGACCTTGATGCCGGTCTCGAGCAGCTCGGTCGAGGGCGAGAGCTCCTCGTAGGCGGGCGCCATCCGGTGAATGGACATCTCCTTCTCGGCGGCGACCGGTCCCCGCTCGTCGATCGGGCGCCCGAGCACGTCCATGATGCGGCCGAGCGTCATCGGACCCACGGGCACCATGATCGGCGCGCCGGTGTTGATCACCTGCATGCCGCGGCGCAACCCGTCCGACGAGCCCAGCGCAATCGTGCGCACCACGCCGTCGCCGAGCTGCTGCTGGACCTCGAGCGTCAGTCCGATTTCGTCCATCTTCAGCGCATCGAAGATCTTGGGCATCTGATCGCGCGGGAACTCGACGTCGACCACCGCGCCGATGCATTGAACGATGGTTCCCTGGTTCTTCGTCCGTGTGTCCATTCGTTGTCCGTTCGTGATTGGCGCCCGGCTAGACGGCGGCTGCGCCGCCGACGATTTCCGAGAGCTCCTTGGTGATGCCTGCCTGGCGGGTCTTGTTGTAGATGAGCTGCAGCTCGTCGATGATCTTGCCCGCGTTGTCGGAGGCTGCTTTCATCGCGACCATTCTGGCGGACTGCTCCGACGCGATGTTTTCGTTCACCATCTGGAAGATCGCGGCTTCCATGTAACGCCGCATCATCCCGTCAAGCAGCTCGCGAGCGTCCGGCTCGTAGATGTAGTCCCACGAGCCGCCTGCTACCTGCGTTCCGCGAAGCTCGCCCGCGGCAGACCGATATTCTTCGGGGACCGGCACGATGCGAAGCTGCCGCGGCTCCTGGCGCATCGTATTGACGAACGTCGTCGAGAAGATGTGGATCTCGTCGATGCCCCCGTCGAGGTACTTGTCCATCAGCACCTTGACCGCACCCACCAGTCGCTCGAGGCGCGGCCGGTCACCGAGCTGAACCACGCTCGAGACGATGTTCCCGCCGAGCCGATTCAGGAATCCCAGCCCCTTGTTGCCAATCGCAACGAAATCGACGCCGATGCCCTTCCCGCGCCACTCCTTGAAGCGCTGCGTCACGAGCCTCAGGACGTTCGTGTTGAGGCCGCCGCACAGTCCCTTGTCGGTGGTCACGACGATGACGCCCACGCGCTTCACCGGGTCGCGCTTCACGAGGAACGGATGCTTGTATTCGGTGTTGGCCTTCGAGATGTGCATGGCGATGTTGAAAACGCGCTCGACGTATGGACGGGCGGCACGCATCCGGTCCTGCGCCCTCTTCATCTTGGAGGCCGCGACCATCTCCATCGCCTTCGTGATCTTGCGCGTGCTCTGCACGCTCTTGATCTTCGTGCGTATTTCCTTCGAACCCGCCATCTCGTTTCCTGCGCGAACCTTCCCGGCGCTACGCGCCGCGTGGACGGACAGAGCGGAGTCTGCCCTTCGCCTGCCTGATTCCTGATCAGTACGTGCCGGTCTTCTTGAAATCCTCGACCGCCGCGGCCAGCGCTTTCTCGTCGTCGGCCGACATTTCCTTCGTCTGCTCGATCTTGTCGACGATCGCCGCGTACTTGCTCTTCATGAACTGGCGCAGCGCGGACTCGAATGCCAGCGCCTTGTCGACCGGCACGTTGTCGTAGTAGCCGCGGTTGACGGTAAACAGCGTGAGCGCCTGTTCCGCGACCGATAACGGGGAATATTGCGGCTGCTTCATGAGTTCCGTGACGATGCGTCCGCGGTCGAGCTGCTTGCGAGTGGCTTCGTCCAGGTCCGACGCGAATTGCGCAAACGCGGCCAGTTCGCGGAACTGCGCGAGCGACAACCGCACGCCGCCACCGAGCTTCTTGATGACTTTCGTCTGTGCATCGCCGCCCACCCGCGACACCGATATACCGGCGTTGATCGCGGGCCGAATGCCGGCGTTGAAGAGATCCGTCTCGAGAAAGATCTGGCCGTCGGTGATCGAGATCACGTTCGTCGGCACGAACGCGGTCACGTCACCCGCCTGCGTCTCGATGATCGGCAGCGCCGTGAGCGATCCGGTCTTGCCCTTTACCGCACCCTTCGTGAACTGCTCGACGTAGTCCTCGTTCACCCGCGCGGCGCGCTCGAGCAGCCGCGAGTGCAGGTAGAACACGTCGCCGGGATACGCTTCGCGTCCCGGCGGACGGCGCAGCAGCAGCGAAACCTGCCGATACGCCCATGCCTGCTTCGTGAGATCGTCGTAGATGATGAGCGCATCCTGCCCGCGATCGCGGAAGAATTCGCCCATCGTGCAACCGGAATACGGTGCGATGTACTGCATCGCGGCGGAATCCGAAGCCATCGCCGCGACGACGATCGTGTACTCCATTGCACCGTACTCTTCGAGCTTGCGCACGACGTTCTTGACCGTCGAGGCCTTCTGCCCGATCGCCACGTAGACGCAGATCAGGTCCTTGCCCTTCTGGTTGATGATCGTGTCGACGGCAACCGCCGTCTTGCCGGTCTGGCGATCGCCGATGATGAGCTCGCGCTGACCCCGACCGATCGGGACCATCGCGTCGATCGACTTCAACCCTGTCTGCACC
>JBKPOL010000195.1:0-5279 GCA_046733075.1 Pseudomonadota bacterium
CGAGCGCGCTGAAGAGCTCGAGGCACTCCTTCCGCGACCAGGCGCGGAAGCGCGACTTCTTTCGGGCGATTGCCAGATTGCGCGCGACGGTGAGCGCCGGAAAGACGCGGCGGTCGTCGGGCACCCAGCCGATGCCGCTCCGTGCGATGCGGTGCGTGGGCCAGCGCGTGACGTCCTGTCCTCCAAACACGACGCGACCGCGGCGCGGTCGCGTCAATCCCAGGATCGCGCGCAACGTCGTGGTCTTCCCGGCGCCGTTCGCGCCGAGCAGCGCGACGACCTCGCCCGCGCGCACGTCGAGCGAGACGTCGAACAGCACCTGAACTTCGCCGTAGCACACATCGAGTCCCGACAACTCGAGCGAGCAGCGGTCGTTCATGCGGCCATGCCGGCAGTTGCGAGCTGCGAGCGCGCGACCCACGGATTGCTCCGAAGCTCGTCGGGCGTTCCGCTCGCGATCACCTGGCCCCAATGGACGACCGAGATGCGGTCGGCCAGCCCGAACAGGAACCGCATGTCGTGCTCGATCACGATCAGCGTGATGCGCCCGCGCAGCCGGGAGATCAGGCCGGCGAGCCGCTCGATGCCTTCTGCACCGAGGCCCGCGGTCGGCTCGTCGAGGAACATGAGGCGTGGAGCACAAGCGAGGGCGACGGCGATCTCGAGCGCGCGGCGCTCGCCGTAGGGCAGCGACCGGGCAGGTCGCGCCGCGCGATCGATCAAGCCGACGTCGGACAACGCTTCGTACGCGCGATCCATCGCCGGTCCCGGGCGCGCGGCACGACCCAGCATGTCGAACCCGCGGGAGCGGAGCTCGGGGGTGGCGACCAACACGTTCTCGAGCACCGAGTAGTCGTCGAACAGATTCATCAGCTGAAACGAGCGGGCGATGCCTCGACGCGCAATCGCATACGGTGGAAGTCCCGTGACGTCGTGGCCTTCGAATGTGACGATGCCGCCGTCCGGCTCGTACCGCCCGGTCAGCACGTGAAAGCAGGTCGTCTTGCCGGCGCCATTCGGCCCGACGATGCCGCGCACCTCGCCGTCCTCGACGCTGAACGAGATGTCGTGGAGCACGACGCGATCGCCGAAGCGTTTCTGCAGGCGGTTGACCGAAAACAACGTCACGACGCGCTCTCGTTGCGACGCGCAGGCGCTGTCGGTACAGCGTGGGCAAAGGCGCGGCGAACGCGCGCGAGCCCCGCGCGCCAGAGACCGGCGATGCCTTCCGGCTTGAACAGCACCACGGCCATGAAGAGCAGGCCGTACCAAAGCAGCCACGTTTCGGTGTAGGCGCCGAGCAGGTCGCGCGCGAGGAGGAAAAATGCGACGCCGATCAGCGGTCCCCAGAAGCTCACGAGTCCGCCGCCGATCAACACCATCATCACAACGAAACCGGATTGATGAAGACTCATCACGTTCGGATACGCGGACTGCTGCGCGAGCGCAAACAGCGAGCCGGCGAGGGCCGCGATCGTGCAGGAAATCACGAAGGCGCTCCACTTGTACTGCCAGACGCGGTGGCCGACGAAGGCTGCACGCACCTCGTTCTGCTTCACGGCCCCCAGCACGCGTCCATAGGGCGAGTACGCGAGCCGCCACAGGAAGAGTGCGACAACGGCGAGTACGCCGAGCGCGAGATAGAGCAGCGACTCGTTGGCGTCGAGCGACAGGCGGGTGAACCCGAGGTCGATCGGCGGCCGGTGAATGTTGAGCAGGCCGTCCTCGCCGCCGGTCACGCTGTGCCATTTGATGCTGACGAACCAGAAGACCTGCCCGAACGCGATCGTGAGCAAGGCGTAGTAGATGCCTCGCCGATGAGAAATGAACGCACCGACGATTGCACCGGCGATGGCGCCGCCTAGCGCGCCGCACGCGAGGGCTGTCCACAGTCCCGCACCGAGCCGCGTCACCGCAAGGCCTGTCGCGTAGGCGCCTACGCCAAAGAACGCGCCGTGCCCGAACGAAGGCAGGCCCGCGCCGCCGAGCAGCAGGTTGTAGCCGAGCGCGAACGTCATCCAGATCGCGATCTCGACCATCAGATACGGGTACAGCCCCAGCTTGGCGTTCCAGAGCGGCGACGTGCCGAGGACGACGAGCGTCGCCACCAGCGGCAACGGCAGCAGCGAGGGCGTTCGGGCGATGCTCACCGTTTCAATATACGTTCCAGGATTGCATCTGGCAAGAATGTTTGTTCTAATGTCGCCATGAGCGTTGGCGTAGCGCGTGACTACGAGGAGCTGCAGGGCGAGATTGCCCGCCGCTTCCAGGCGCTGTCGCCCCAGCTCCAGCGCATCGCGCGCTTTACGCTCGAACACCCGCAGCACGTCGCGCTCGACACGGTCGCCGCGGCTGCGGAAAAAGCCGAGGTGCAGCCCTCGGCCATGGTCCGCTTCGCGCAAGCCCTCGGCTTCGGCGGCTACACGGACATGCAGCGGATCTTTCGGGATCGGCTGGTGGAGCGCAGCGTGCCGTACCGGGAGCGCATCGCGGCGATGGCCAAGGCAAAGCCATCACTGTCCCGCCCGAACGCCGTGCTTCACGACTTCGTCACCGACTCGATCCGGCACCTGTCGCACCTCGAGGAGCACGTACGGCCCGAGCGCCTCGAGCAGGCGGTGCAGTTGCTCGCCCATGCGCCGCACGTCTATATCGTCGCGCAGCGGCGGGCCTTCCCGGTCGCCTATTACCTTGCGTACGGACTCGGGAGCCTGGAGCTTTCGGTCACGCTGCTCGACGGCGTCGGGGGCATGGTGCGCCAGCAGGCGAAGGCGATGCGCACGCACGATGTCCTCGTGGCGATCAGCTTTCGCAGCTATTCGCCGGAGGTGATCGAGCTCACCGCCGAAGCCCATCACGCCGGGCAGAGCGTGGTGGTGATCACGGACGCCTCGATCAGTCCCCTCGTACCGAGCGCCACGGTTGCGTTCGACCTCGGGGACCCGAGCGAGCGGCCGTTCCGTTCACTCGTCGAGCCCCTCTGCCTTGCGCAGGCGCTCGTCGTCTCGGTGGGACATGCCGTCGAGCAACGGACAACCGGCAAGGGCAACGCCGCCCGAAGCCGGGCATCGGCCGATCGACGCCACGCAACAGGAGCGCAACGATGAACATCGATCCGCATACCGACCCTGATCTCCACGCTTTCGCGTGCGGGTTCCGCGATCGCGTGATAACCGACTGAGCGGACCCGGACGGCGCGCGTCGTCAACGCGACGTGCCACGCAACGATGCGCGGGTCGAGCACCCGCAGAGGAGGAGCGCATGAACGATCATTCAGAAGTCGATCAACGCCGCCGCCGGACTCTGTTGCAGGCGATTGCGGGCGGCACGGCCGCGACGTTCTTCGGTCCGTGGCGTGTGAACCACGCGTGGGCGCAGGCGGCCCAGAAGAAGCCGCTCGTGATCGGACTGACCATGGACGCGAGCGGACAGTACGCCGCGAGCGGCGCCGAGGAGCGGCTCGGCGCAATGATGGCCATCAAGGAGTTCAATGAAAAGGGCGGCGTGCTCGGCCGGCGCATCGAGGCGATCCACATGGACACCGAGACGACGCCGGCGACGGGCTCGCGCGTGGCCGAGCGCATGATCACGCGCAACGAGTGCGCGTTCCTGATCGGCGCCATCCATTCGGGTGTCGCGAACGCGATCTCCCAGGTCGCCCAGAAGTACGGATGCGTGTACCTGAACTCGAACTCCAGCTCTCCAACCGAGATCGGCAAGGATTGTCACCGCGTGAAATTCGTCTGGGACGGCAACGGCACGAATTTCGCACACGCCATCGTCAAGAACGCGATCAACGTCAACGGCAAGCGCTGGGTGATGCTTACCAACGACTACGTGTGGGGGCACAGCACGGCGAAGGCGATGCGCACGCTGGTGGAGGCGAACGGCGGCCAGATCGTCGAGGAGCTCCTGGTTCCGCAGAACACGCGCGATTTCAGCGCCTACCTGCTCAAGGTGCAGCAGATCAAGCCGAACGTGGTCGCGACGGCAGTCGGTGGTGACGACATCAAGGCGTTGCGCCAGCAGGTGGTCCAGCTCAAGCTGCAGCAAACGGCCGCGTGGGTGAACAACCAGCAGGACTGGCCCGACGTTTACGGCCTGGGTCCCGAAGCGATTTTCGGAGTGTTCGGCACCACCTGGTACTACCGGCTGGAGCTGCCCGGGGTGAAGGAATTCGTCGCGGCCTACCAGCAGCATTATCCCGGGATGGCGATTCGCGTGCCCGGGAACGTCTATCACAACGGCTACATGGCGACGCGCGAGCTCCTGCGATGCGTTGAGGAGGCCGGCACGACGAACAACGTGGCGGTCATCAAGAAGCTCGAGGGCCGCAAGATGACCGCACGCGACCGGCTGCAGCACTACGACGCGTGGATCGACCCGGTGACGCACCACTGCGAGCAGACGATCTACATGGCGACGTACAACGAGCAGCCGGCGGAAAAGGACGACATTTTCAAGATCCTTGCGCAAGTCGACCCGAAGCAGGTCCTCGACGCGGAGGCGCCGGCCGCCTGCAAGCTGGAAAGCTACGAGTCCACGCCGACGTACGAGATGTAGCGCAACGGGAGGCGGCGGTTCGCCGTCGGCTCCGGTCGCATGGATGCGCTCCTCAACCTGCTGCCCCACGTCATCAACGGGCTGTCGCTCGGCCTGCTGTTCGCGCTGATCGCGCTCGGCTTCATGTTGATCGTGAGCGTGATGGAAGTGATCAACCTCGCGCACGGCTCGCTGTTCGCGCTCGGTGCGTACGTCGCGCTCGTCGTGCTCGGCAGCGCCGCGACACCCGGTACGTACGCGCTCGCCCTGGTCGTTGCACCGCTTGCGGTCGGCGCGTTCGGTCTGCTGCTCGAGCTCTGCATGCGCCGCACCTACGGTCGGGATCCGCTGTACGGTCTGCTGCTCACGTTCGGCGCGGCGATTGTCATCGAAGAGCTGATCCGCGCGCTGTGGGGATCGCGTGAGCGCGTGCTGCCGCTTCCCGAAGCGATATCCGGCGCCGTGCTGATCGGCGATCTGATCTATGCGAAATACCGCTTCTTCGCCTGCGGCATCGCGACGGCGCTGATCGTGCTGTTGTGGCTGTTCATCGAGCGCACGCAGGTTGGCGCCGTCATCAAGGCCGGCGCATACGACAGCGAAATGGTGCGTGCGCTAGGCTACGACC
This sequence comes from Pseudomonadota bacterium, assembly GCA_046733075.1. GTDB lineage: Bacteria > Pseudomonadota > Gammaproteobacteria > Burkholderiales > Casimicrobiaceae > VBCG01. Next base: position 5,171 of record JBKPOL010000195.1, read on the forward strand.
TCGCCAAGCTTCGGATGGGCGTGTTCGCGCTCGGTACGGCGCTTGCCGCCATCGCCGGCGTCGTGATGGCGCCTATCTGGGGCATCCGCCCGCACGTTGGCGTCGACGC
>JBKPOL010000196.1:0-3292 GCA_046733075.1 Pseudomonadota bacterium
CTTGAGGTTCTCCGACTTCTTCGCCATCACGTTGGTGCCGGAGGCGTAATAGTCCGGCTCGACGATGTCGACGATCTTGCGACGCTCCGGCGTGTCGCTCATCGTCGCGATCATCAGGTCGATCTTGCCTTGTTGCAGGAACTGGATCCGGTTCGACGCCACGACGGGAATGAGCTCGAGCTTCGCGCCAAGGCGCTTCGCGACGTCGGCGGCGAGGTCGGGCTCGAATCCGATGATCTTACCCGACGGATCGAGGTAGCCGAAGGGGCGATAGTCGGCCTTGGTGCCGACGATGAGCGTGCCGCGCTTCTTGATGTCGTCGAGCGCGTCGGCCCTTGCCGCTGTGACGCCGAACGCGGCGAGCGCGAACACCGATGCAATGACTGCCAGCCATTTGGTACGCACTGTTGTCCTCCTTACCTGTTATGGATCGAACCGGTCACCGGTTCCCTTTCTTTGAGACCGGATTTTGCAATGATGCCCGAAGGCGCCAACGGCCGTGACTTTTACATGGACGAACGTTGCGGGCCGGCGGCCGCTGCTGCTTCGGATTGGCCGGATGGCGTCCGCAAGGCGCTCCAACCGCCCGTGCGTTTCGAAAGCAGGTCCTTCATCTCGAGGAGCGCTTGGTCGAAGATCGTGACCGCCAGATCGATGTCCTCGCGCGCGACCGTCAGGGGCGGCGCAATGCGCCATACGGAGCCGCGCTCGGGGCGCCGGCGGATGTTCATGCTGAGACCGAGCGCGAGGCAGCGTTCCGTTGTCAGCGCGCCCAGCTCGTGGAACGGCTCCCGTGTCTCGCGATCCTTGACGAGCTCGATGCCGCGCAGGAGACCCATGCCGCGGACGTCGCCGATCTCCTCGTGCCGCTCTTGAAGCTCGCGGAGCCGCGCGGCAAGGTACTCACCCATTTCCGTGCTGCGCTCAAGCAGGCGCTCCTCCTCGATCGTTTCGAGCACGGCCAGTCCGACGGTCGCCGGCAGCGGATCGGATACGTGCGACGTGTAGAACGCGAAACCCCGTTCGTGGCATTTCGCCTCGATCGCATCCGTGGTGATCACGGCGGCGAGGGGAATGCCGCCGCCGAGCGTCTTGGAAACGGTCATCAAGTCCGGCGTCACCTTGAGGTGCGACGCCGCGAACCAGTGACCCAGCCGACCGAATGCGGTTTGCGCCTCGTCGAAGATCAGCAGCATGTTGCGCTTGCGTGCCTCCTGCGCCAGCGTGTCGAAATAACCGTCGGGCGGAACGATGACGCCGCCTGCGCTGATCACCGGTTCCGCGACGACGGCCGCGCGCGCGCCGGTCGACTGCATGTCGTACAGCTCGAAGCCGACCTTCATGCACGTGCGATCGCATCGGTCGCGGCAATGCCTGATCGGACAGCGATACGCATTGGGCTCGGGAATGACGAAAGTTCCCGGCATTCCCGGGCCATAGCCTTTGCGGTCGCTCGCGAACGACACGCTGCCGGCGTTGCCGGTGACGCCGTGCCACGAGCCGCCGAGGCCGACGACCTCGAACCCGCCCGTGTAGAGCTTCGCCATCTTGATCGCGGCCTCGTTGCTCTCGCTGCCGGTGTTGACGAACAGCGATTTCCGCAAGGGTCGGGGAACGATCTTCGCAATGGCGTCGGCGAGCTTGACGACGCTGCGTGGAATCATTCCCGAGAACAGATGCAGCGCGGTGTCGCAGCTTCGTTGGATCGCCGCGACGATGTTCGGATGATTGTGGCCGACCGTTGCGCACATCTGGCCGGACGTGAAGTCCAGGATCCGTTTGCCGCGCGCATCAAAGACGTACGAGCCTTGCGCCTTCTCGACGATCTCCGAATACGTGTCGCCGCCGTAGCGGATCAGATGCGCGCGAAAATCGGCGCCCGCTTCGTCCTGAACGTTCATCAAATGCATTCCTCCGGGCCTGAGCCGGGGTTGCCTGCCATGCTGGGACAGTATGACGGCGGTCTGAATTCCGGTGACCGCACGGTCGCAATCACCCGACCGCCGTACCGAACAGCGCACCGACGCCGGCGGTCAGCGCCATGGCAAGCGCTCCCCAGAACGTCACGCGCGCGGCGCCAGCGGTGATCGGAGCGCCGCCCGTGCGAGCGGCGAGCGCACCGAGGCTCGCCAGGAAGACGAGGGAGCTCGCGGAGACGGCGACGATGACGTAAGCGACGGGGCTCACGGCGGAGACGAGCAGCGGCAATGCGGCGCCGGCCGTGAAGCTCGCGGCCGAGGCCAGTGCCGCCTGGACGGGCCGCGCCGTGAACGCTTCGGTGATGCCGAGCTCGTCGCGGGCGTGCGCGCCCATCGCATCGTGAGCCATCAGTTGCAACGCCACCTGCTTCGCGAGCTGCGGTTCGAGCCCGCGCTGAACGTAGATCGACGCGAGCTCGCGCTCTTCCGCGGCAACGTCCGTTGCAAGTTCGTGCCGCTCTCGCGCAAGATCCGCCGCTTCCGTGTCGGCCTGCGAGCGAACCGAAACGTATTCGCCGGCAGCCATCGACATGGCACCCGCGACGAGTCCGGCGACACCGGCAACGAGGACTTCCGTGCGCGAGCCGTGCGCGGCTGCAACGCCGAGAATGAGGCTCGCCGTGGAGACGATGCCGTCGTTCGCGCCCAGTACCGCGGCGCGCAGCCAGCCGACCCGGTCGGAGCGATGGAACTCGCGATGGATTCTGCGCAAGGTTCGCAACGCTAGCCAACGGTCAGGTTGCGTTTGCGATGCCAGTCGGCGATCGACTCTTCCGGATAGTCGCCGAAGTGGGTGTGCTTCGGACCCGAAGGAACGTCGGCCCACGGCGCGGCGTAGTCCAGCATCAGTTCCACGTGTTCCGGCGGCTTCGGCAGCGGCGTGTCGATCGCGGACGCGAACGGATAGACCCACTCGGGCCATCGAGGATCCCACACCCATAGCGCTGTCGCGCATTTCACGCAGAAGTGGCGCCGCGCGGGCGAACGGCTGCGCCGCTTCGAGCCGGTGTCGATCCTCGCCTGATAGACGCCGACGAGATTGCGCCCGCCAACCTTGAGCGTACCGGCTTCGCCCATGATGTTGATCGCGTAGCCCCCGCCGCCTGCAGTCTTGCGGCAGATCGTGCAGTAACAACGCATGTAGGGATACGGCGTGTGGGATGTGACCGTGAAGCGCACGCCGCCGCAGTGGCACGAACCCTCGAGTCGCATCAGGCCGCTCCGGCGGTCGGTATGTCGACAATGTGCGGCGAATGGCCGGTCGCAGCGAGGAAGCGCTCGAGCGCGGCGTGTGGGATCACGAGTGTTGCGGT
>JBKPOL010000197.1:0-6727 GCA_046733075.1 Pseudomonadota bacterium
TAGTCGAGGCCCGTTTCGCCGATGGCAACGATCTTCGGTTCGACGGCGCGTGCGACGAGCATCTCCTCGGAGGCCTCGGTCGTATCCTGGTAATCCGGATGGACGCCGACGCTCGCATAGAGGTTGTCATGTGCGCGCGCGATGCCGTGCACCAGCGGCCATGTGTCCATCTCGACGGCGATGCAGAGCGCATGCGTGACGTCGTTGTCGCGCATCGCCTGCAGCACCTGCGTGAGATCGTCCCGCAACTCCGGGAAGTCCAGATGGCAGTGCGAGTCGACGAACACTAGGTGTGGAGTGTCAACAGTTTGTCCCATCCAAGGTCAATCGGCTGATGGGCGCTGTACGGCAAGTGCTGAATCGGGCGGCAATCGGCGCAGCCCACGAGGCCAGGAAGCGTGGTCCTGGCGGAGGAAGCGACAAAGCGTGCGAGACAGGTTCTACATGGTGTGCGTCGATCGCGTCGAGCCGAGATGCTCGCCCAGGATCCGCTCGATGGTCGCCTTCGCCGCCGCGCCGGTTTCATCGAGCGTGAACTGCACGCCGATGCCCTGCGTTCGATTGCCCTGCCCGCCATCCGGCGTGATCCACACGACCTTGCCCTGCACGGCGATGCGGTTGGGATCGTCCATCAGCGACAGCAGCATGAATACCTCCTCGCCCAGCGAATACGGGCGCGACGTCGGGATGAAGATGCCGCCGCCCCTCAGGAAAGGCATGTACGCGGCATAGAGCGCCGCTTTCTCGCGAATGTTGAGCGACAGCACGCCAGGACGCGCGACCGCGCCGCTCGATGCAGGTAGTTTGTCGGCCATCGTCTCTTATGCAAACAGCGCCCGGTAATCGATGAGGAGCGCCTCTGCGACAAGGCGCGGCTGCAAGGGGTGCGCAAGCAGCATCCGCTGCTCGAGCAGGGTGCGATGATAACGAAACAGCGGCAGCGCCGCCACCGACTGCGCCAGCGTCGCAAGTTGTGCGCCGAAGTCGGGATTATGGCCGACCGTTCCGCCTGCGCGCACGCGCGCGAGATCGCTCGCCCATGCAATCAACCAATCGACGACCGCAGCGAGCCGCGCCCGTCGTGCGTCCTTGGCACCCACGTCGATCCGTGCGCCAAGCGCCGTAACCGCAAGGGATTGCGGCGATGACAGCGCGCTCATCCATATTCGTCGTTCGGCCTGATGGTCCGCCTCCGCAAGCGCCAAGGCGGCCAATGGGGCACCGTTTGCTTGCGCGAGCATTGGCCCGGCGTCGCGCATACCTTGCGCTTCAAGCCACGCCTGGCCCTCTGCGCGCGTCGGAAGGCGTGCAGCGATCCTTTGGCACCGGCTGACGATCGTGGCGGGCAATCGGCCGAGCTGATGCGTGACCAGCACGAAGAACGTGTTGGTCGGCGGCTCCTCCAGCGTCTTGAGGAGCGCGTTCGCCGCCGGAGCGTTCATTCGCTCCGCCGGGTCGATGATCGCCACCTTGGCGCCGCGCCGATGGCTTGTGAGCGCGGCCCATTGGGTGAGCGCGCGAATCCGCTCGACGACAATCCATTCGACCGCCTTGGGCTCGTCGTCGACCATTTCAATCGGCTCGAGCACGCGCAGATCCGGGTGCTGCGCGGCGGCCGCGTAACGACAGCCCGGGCACGCTCCACACGGTCCGCCTCCGGACTGGGAAGACTCACACAAAAGCGCGCGCGCAAGCCAGTCGGCGAGGCGACGCTTGCCGATGCCCGCCCGGCCGGCGATGAGCATCGCGTGCGGCAAGCGATCGCGTTGTGCGAGCAGCTCCGCCGCAGCGCCCGCATGCCACGGCAATGGCGCGGGCGCCGTCGGCGTGTCAGTCGCTTCTTCGCCGCCTTCGGCGCTCACAGTCTGTCGACGATCCGTTGCAGGTCGGCGCGCACGTCCGGCAGCGGACGCACCGAGTCGATGATGCGAAAGCGCGCAGGTTCCGCCGCCGCGCGCTCGAGATAGGCATTGCGTACCCGCTCGAAGAACGCATCGGCTTCCCGCTCGAACTTGTCGAGCTCGCGGCCTTTCGCCTGTTGCCGCGCGAGTCGCTGCCGCGACACCGCCTCGGGAACGTCGAAGAGCAGCGTCAGGTCGGGATTGCAGTCCGGATGAAGCAGCCGTTCGAGTGTGGCGATGAGCTCGAGCGAGACGCCGTGGCCGCCACCCTGATAGGCGTATGTCGCGTCCGTGTAGCGGTCGCACACGACGCATTCGCCGCGTGCGAGCGCGGGCTCGATCACCTGCAACACGTGCTCGCGGCGCGCGGCGAACATCAGCAGCGCCTCGCAGTCGTGCGTCATCGGCCGATGCAGCAGGATCTCGCGCAGCGCCTCACCGAGTCCGGTCCCACCCGGCTCCCGCGTGGCGACGACGCGCAAGCCCCGTTCGCGCAACGCCGCGACGAGCCACGCCGCATGCGTGCTCTTGCCCGCCCCGTCGATGCCCTCGAGCGTGATGAAGCGGCCGCCGGTGGTTCTTGCAGTCACGTTGATGGAAGCGCATGGAGGGGGTGCACGCGGTCGCTCGACAACCGAAAAAAGTCAGCGCCCGCCCTTCTGGTATTTTGACACGGCGCGATTGTGATCGAGCAGCGTCGCGGAGAACTGGGATGTTCCGTCGCCGCGTGACACGAAGTACAGATAGTCGGTTCGCGGCGGGTTCATCACCACATCGATGGACGCCTGTGAGGGAAGCGCGATCGGCGTCGGCGGCAACCCATCCCGCATGTACGTGTTGTACGACGAATCGGTTTCCAGATCGCGTTTGCGCAGGTTGCCGTCGAAACGTGCGCCCAGCCCGTAGATGACGCTCGGATCGGTCTGGAGACGCATCCCCCGCTTCAGCCGGTTCACGAACACCGACGCGATCAGCGGCCGGTCGTCGGCGCGTCCCGTCTCCTTCTCGACGATCGATGCGAGGATCAGCGCATCGTATGAGTTCGTGAATGGGAGATCCTCGGCGCGTTTCTCCCAGGCGGCCTCGAGGCGCTCGTGCAGCGACCTGTACGCGCGTTTGAACAACGCCAGATCGCTGCTGCCGGTCGCGAAGAAGTAGGTATCGGGAAAGAACAAGCCTTCCGGCTGGCTTTCGGACGCGCCGATCCGCATAAGCAGCTCCGCGTCGGGAAGGTCGACCACCTCATGCGCCACGTTCGCGTTCTCGCGCAGCACGCGCTTCATCTCCGCGAACGTCGTTCCTTCGACGATCGTAAGCGCCGCCTGCGTCACATCGCCCTGCGTCAGCTTGTCGAGGAGTTGCGGCAGCGTGATGCCCGCCTCGATCTCATAGCTGCCGGCCTTGATTGCGCGGTCCGCGCTCCGAAAGCGCGCGAGCCACGTCAATGCGGCGGCATGCGGGAGCGCGCCCGCTTCCCGCAGCTTCCGCGCGACGACCGCGAGCGAAGCGCCCGAGCGAACCTCGAAGCCGAAGGGCGTTCGTGGAAGCGGCAATGGATCCGAGTACCAGCGGTGAAGAACGAGCGCGCCACCCGCCACGGCTGCGGCCAGGACGACAACGGCGGCAGCGGCTGCAACACGTGACGTGCGCATCGGAAGGCGCGGGGCCGAGCGCCACGCAACATCCGGCGCGCGGCGCGTATAAATGACGATGGGATGATTATAATTCGCCGACCGCGCATTCCCATGCGCAGGCGAAAGCACGGGGGACGGCATCCGACGACGCACGCATACGGCGCAGCCCGCGATCAGGTGTGGCTTCACGCTGATCGAGATCATGGTCGTGATCGTGATTCTCGGCGTGCTTGCGGCGCTTGTCGTTCCAAGCGTGCTCTCGCGCACGGACGACGCGCGGAGCGTTGCGGCGAAAAGCGACCTTGCGGCAATCCGCCAGGCGTTGAAGCTCTATCGGCTCGACAACCAGCGCTATCCCACCACCGAGCAGGGGCTCAATGCGCTCGTGACGCGACCGACCGATCCGCCGTCGCCACCGAACTGGAAACCGGGCGGCTACCTCGAGAAGCTTCCGCGCGATCCGTGGGGGCATGCCTATCAGTATCTGAATCCGGGCATCAAGAGCGACGTCGACGTGTTCACGTACGGCGCCGACGGACAGCCGGGAGGCACCGGCGCGGATGCCGACATCGGTTCATGGGATCTGTAGCGTGTCCTGCCGGATGAGCGACGGCGCGCAGCTGGGCTTCACGCTGATCGAGATCCTCGTCGTCATCGTCATCCTCGGCATCGCCGCCGGCCTCGCGTTCGCACTGATTCAACCGGACGAGCGCGATTTATCGATGCGCGAGGCCCGCCGCTTCGCCGGCGCGCTCGAATATGCAGCGCAGCGCGCGCAATGGCGCAACGAGATGCTGGGCGTTTCGACGGTGCAGCGCGTCGTCCGCTACTGGAGACGCGACGCGGTCGACAACCGATGGAACGTCGTCGACGATGACGACGTCCTGCGCGCCCGCGCGCTGCCCGAGCCGCTCGATGCAATGGCGCTCGTGTTTGCGGGACGCGCGCTGCCTTCCGATGCCATCGTTCCATTGCGTGCATCCGGTCGCAACGAGCCGTTTGCATTCGCACTTGCGACGCCCGGCTGGCGAACGGTCGTCACGTTCGATCCATTGAACCGCGTGTCGATTGCCGGCCCCAGTGCCACGACGCCATGAGCGCGAAGCGCAGGAAGCCTCCACAAACGCGGTTCAGATCAGCGAGGCGGCGGCTCGACAACGGATTCACGTTGATCGAGGTCCTCGTCGCGCTCGCAATCGTCGCCGTTGCGTTGTCGGCGGGTATGCGAGCGCTTGCGCAAAGCGCCGACGGTGCCTCCAGCCTCAAGGCGCGCACGCTCGCGCTGTGGGTCGCCGAAAACCGGCTCGCGCGCGTGCAGCTGGGCGATTCATCCGGGTCGGCGAGTACGTCGGGCGAGGAAAAGCAGGCTGGCGTCGTGCTCGCGTGGCGGCAAACGATCGGGCCGACGCCGAATCCGGCGTTTCGCCGTGTCGAGATCGTCGTCGCGGACCCTGCGCAACCCGATTACGCGCTCGCGCGCCTCGTCGGGTACGTGGGCGACGAGCGGCGCTAGTGTTCCGGTGCTGAGATGACTGCTACCCGTGTTGCATGCGGCGGGCGTGATCAGCTCGTGCGTAAGCCATGGCCGGGCCGCGCGGTTCGGTCTAGGGGATTCACGCTCGTTGAAGCGCTCGTGGCGGTCGCGATCCTCGGGCTCGTTGCACTCCTTGCCTGGCGTGCCACCGCAGCGATGACCGACAGCGAGGCCCGCCTCGCGAGCGAAAGCAGCCGCTGGCAGCAGGTCGACGCCGTGCTGACGCGCATGGAAGCGGACCTCCGGGCATCGATTCCACGCCGCGGCCGTCGCGGGGCTGGCGTCGAAGCCCCATGGTCACTCCTCACTGAAGATGCGGCAGGCAACGCGCTGGTCGTATTCACGCGCGCCGGTCCGGACGCGATCGATGAGCCGGGCAGCGCCGGCCAGCGGATCGGATATCGCTGGCGGCACGGGACGATCGAAGCGCTCTACTGGCCGCAGATCGATAATCCCGCCGGCGTGGAGCCGGTGGCATTCGCGTTGCTCGACGGCGTCGCCAGCTTTCGCGTGGTGGCGCTGGCCGGCGCTGCCCAGGCATCGGACCGCTGGCCCATGCCCGGCGCTTCCGAGATTCCGCGGGGCGTGCGTGTCGAGCTCACACTCGCCGACGGCGGCGGCGTCATCGAGCGTTGGCTCGCGCTGCAATGAACGCGATCCTTCACGTTCCATTGCAGCATCGCAGCGAGCGTGGGCTCGCGCTCATCATCGCGATGCTGGTGGCGGCGCTTGCCGCGACCGTCGCGATCTCGCTTGCTTCCACGCAGGCGCAATGGTCGTCGCAGGTCGCGCACCGTCGCGATCGCGTGCAGGCACAGTCGGTCGCGCTCGCGGGCGTGCAATGGGCGCGGCAGATCCTCGACGCCGATGATCGCGCTACGAGCATCGATCACCTCGGCGAGCCGTGGGCGCTGCCGCTTCCCGCAACGCCCGTGGAGAACGGGTCGGTCGAAGGGCGGATCGTGGACGCACAAAGCCTGCTGAACGCGAACAACCTCGCGGACGCCACCAACCAGACGGTCGAGCGCAAGCGCTTCGAGCGGCTCTTCGATGGGTTGCGCCTTTCACCCGCGCTGCTCGCGGCGATCGTCGACTGGGTAGATACGGACGACGTGCCGGAACCCGGAGGCGCGGAGGATGCGTGGTATCGCAGTGCGATTCAACCCACGCTCGCCCCCAACATGCCGGCGTTGCGCGCACAGGAACTGGCCGGCGTCCGCGGCATGACCGCATCGACGCTGAAGAGCCTGACGCGCTACGTGACGACGCTCCCGGGCTACACCCCGCTCAATGTCAACACCGCATCTGCCGAAGTACTTGCCGCGTCGATCTCCAACATCGAGCCCGGCGCCTTTGCTGCGCTCATCGCAAGCCGTGCCGCGCAGCCATTCGCAAGCGCGGCCGATTTCCGCGAGCGGCTGCCGACCGGCGCATCGATCGGTGGGGAAGCGTCGTACACGGTCAAGAGCAGGTACTTCCTCGTGTTCGTCCGCGCCCGCCAGGGCGATACGCTCGCGCAGGCGCATGCATTGATCGAGCGCGGCGGCGGCGCGTGGCCCCGCATCGTCTGGCAAACGCTCGAGTAGCGACCCGAACCCGACCGCCCCAGCCGCTTCCTGTCCCCCTCTTCCCGCCCGCGTCCGTACACTCCCTCGATG
>JBKPOL010000198.1:0-10099 GCA_046733075.1 Pseudomonadota bacterium
AAGCGGACGCGCGAGTCGCTCGCGCACATCCTGTGCGAGACATGTCCGACGTGCGGAGGGCGCGGCGAAATGAAGACCGCGCAGACGATCTGCTACGACATCCTGAGGGAGATTCTGCGGGAGTCGAAGCAGTTCAACGCGCGCGAGTTCCGGATCCTCGCGTCGCAGTCGGTGATCGACATGTTCCTGGACGAGGAGTCGCAGGGACTCGCGCAGCTCGGCGATTTCATCGGCAAGCCGATCTCGCTGCAGGTCGAGACGCTGTATACGCAGGAGCAGTATGACGTGGTGCTGATATAGCGGGCCAAAGTTTCGGTCGCGAGGAACGTCAACATTCGTTCGCGGCCGGTGGCTTCATTGGGAACCTTCAGCCATGTGCCGCTCCCACGATACTTTGGCCCGAGAAGTTTGCGCCGAAAGCTCGGGACGGCCCTTCGCTTTCGACGTAGCAACTACAAAAGCGCGTCGCTCGAGTCTCGCTTCGCTCGCCGCTCGGTCACGCGCAGTTCGCGCGGCCGACAGCCATAGTTGACGAATGAGCAGCGCAGGCGGCTAGCGGACCGATCGCTTCACGTGAACCCCTCCCCACCGCTCGCCCCCCGGCCGCCCAACTTCTGGCGCCGGCTCTGGACGCGCATCGAAGCGCTGGTCGAACGAATCGCGCGCGTCTTCCGCCGGGAAATCGAGGCCGGCCGCTTCGAAAAAGGACGCGCAATGTCGTGGCGCGGCTTCTTGACGATCGCACCCATGGTGCCGCCTGAGCGTGACTATCTCGTCTACGTCCCACGCGGTTACAGCCGCTGGCGTCGCGCACCGCTCTTCGTGCTGTGCCACGGTTGCCGCCAATCGCCGGAGGACCTCGTCGCGCTCGCCTCCGTCACGGCGCGCGCGGACCGCGAAGGCTGGCTCGTGCTGCTGCCGCGGCAAAGCGAGGCGGCGAACCGCTATCACTGCTGGAACTGGTTCGAAACGAGCACGCTGCGCGGAGCCGGCGAGGCCGCGATCGTCGCCGCGCAGATCATCGCCGTGCGCCGTCACTATCGCACGCGACGCGAACGCGTCTGGGTCGCAGGGATGTCGGCGGGCGCGGCACTCGCTGCCGTGCTCGGCGTGCGGTACCCGCGGCTCGTGCGCGGCGTCCTCAGCCACTCGGGCCTCGCATGCGGCGCGGCATCGAACGTCACCGCAGCGCTATCGGTAATGCGCCGCGGTCCCGACAACGACGTCGCCCGCGTCGCCGACGAGTCCCGCGCATCTGCACGCGATGCGGCGCTGCGCGTGCCGCTGCTCGTTATCCAGGGCGATCGAGACGACGTCGTTGCACCGGTCAACGGCATCGCGCTCGTGGATCAGTACCTTCGTCTCAATGGCCATGCGGCGGGCGAAGCGGGCTATCGGCCGAATGGACCGCTGCCGGCAAGCGAGGCGTCGTCGCACGAGACCCCAACAGATCGTTACGCGATGCGGATCGATGACTGGCTCTGCGACGGCCGCGTGATCGTCCGGCATGTAAGCGTCGAAGGACTTGGACACGCCTGGAGCGGCGGTGATGGCAGCTTCGAGTTTGCCGACCCACGGGGCCCGGACGCGCTTGATCTGTTCGAGCGCTTCGCGCAGAGCACGGCCGCTTGAGATAATGGGCGTCACCAACCGAGCGCTCGAGGATCCGATGCCCGCTACCGCGATGAACCACTTCACGATCCTGACGGATGACGTGGCGAAGACCGTCGACTTCTATCGCGACCTGCTTGGGCTCACCAATGGTCCGCGGCCGCCGTTCGAGTTTCCCGGCGCATGGCTCTACGCAGGCGACGAGCCGATCCTGCATGTGATCGGCGGACGACCGAGCGAGGAGCTTCGTGCGGGCGTCATCGACCACATGGCGTTTTCGGCGCACGATCTGTCGGACACGCTCGCATTGCTCGCCTCCCGCAACATTCCGCACACGTGTCGCCGTCAGGCGGGATCGGGCGTGTGGCAGGTCTTTTTCTTCGACCCGAACGGCGCGCGCGTCGAACTCGATTTCGCCGCTTCCGAGCCGCAGCCCGCGCGTTGAAACGGACGCGATGCCATCGCATCATCAGCGTCCGCCCGAGGTCGTCGCGGATCATTTGATCGTCGCGTCGGCATCGCTCGCGCAGGGAATCGACTGGATCGAGGAAAAGCTTGGCGCGCGGCCACAGATCGGCGGCAAGCACCCGACGATGGGCACGCACAACGCGCTGCTGCGTCTCGGTCCCCGCCTGTTTCTCGAGGTGCTGGCCATGGATCCCGATGCGCCAACGCCATTGCGCTCACGCTGGTTCGATCTGGACGAGCCACGCATGCGCGCCACGCTCGCGGAAGGGCCGGCGCTCATCCACTGGGTCGCCCGCACGACGGATATTGCGGCTGCGGTGGCGCGATGCCCCGAGGATCTCGGCGCCATAGTTCCCGCGCAGCGTGGCAACCTGCACTGGCGCATCACCGTTCCGGCCGACGGCCATCTGCCCGGGCGCGGTCTCGTGCCCACGCTGATTGAATGGTCGGACGAACGTCACCCGACCGACTCGCTGCCGGATGTCGGACTTGAACTGGTCGCACTCGCCGGCGAGCATCCCGAGCCTGCGGGCGTTCGCGCGGCACTCGCAGCGCTCGGACTCTCCGAGACGCTGAAAGTGACGTACGAGCGCACGCCGCGGCTTGCGGCGATGCTGCGCACGCCACGCGGGGTACTCACGCTTTAAGCGGAGCGTCTTGACCACCCGCTTTTCTGGGGAGTGCCAGAAGGCGTTCTGCGGCATTGGCGCGGTGCGCGCACCGGTTCGCCGTCGGCACAGGCGGCGATCAGCACGGCGGCGTCGCCGCCATGGTCACCGCATCGGCAGCCCGCTTCGGGAACAACCACATCGCCGGTTCACTCTCAGTGACTGAGGCGTCGGAGCGCCCGGATGAAACTGCGCACGAAATCCCGGATCGTTGGGGTACTGGGGATCCTGGTCGCATTGATTGCGGCGTTTATCGCGCTCGCGTGGCGTTCCGCCATCGATCCCGTTCGGCCCCCGGGCTCGTTCGACCGGCAAGTCGTTGAGCGCGGTGCGGAACTGGAAGCGATCGGCGATTGCAACACGTGCCATACGGCGCCGGGCGGGCGCGCCTATGCCGGGGGGCGTGGCATCAGGACACCTTTCGGCACCGTCTACAGCACCAACATCACTCCCGATTCTGCGACGGGCATCGGAAGCTGGTCCGAGCAGGCGTTCGTTCGCGCGATGCGCGAAGGTGTCGACCGCGAGGGCCGTCACCTCTATCCGGTATTCCCCTACGATCACTTCAATCTCGCGCACGACGCGGATCTGCATGCGCTCTACGCATTCCTGATGACGCGCGATCCCGTCAGTGCCCGCGCGCCGGCCAATGACCTGATGTTCCCACTTGGATTTCGTCCACTGCTCGCCGGGTGGAAGCTTCTGTTCCTGCGCGAGCGCGAATTCCAGGAACAACCGTCGCAAAGTGCCGAATGGAATCGGGGCGCATACCTTGCCGAGGGTCTAGGTCATTGTGGCGCGTGTCATACGCCGCGCAATGCACTCGGTGCCGTGCGGCGGGACAAGCCCTTCGCGGGAGGGCAAGCAGAAGGTTGGGACGCGCCGGCGCTCGATGCCTCGTCTACTGCACCGCTGCCATGGACGCGCGAACGGCTCATCGCTTACCTGCAGAACGTGGTCTTCCCGGGCCAAGGGATACCTGCGGGACCCATGCTGCCCGTCGCACACAACCTCGCCGTTGTCCCCGATGCGGACGTGAAGGCTATCGCGACCTATATCGCATCCGTGGCGGGCGCGACTTCGGAAGCCCGTGAGCGCCGCGCAGCGGAGGTGCTGGCACGAGTCAAACGCGACGAGCAGAGCCCGCAATCCGCGTCCCCTCCGACGGCGCAGCCTCCCGATGGAGACGACCGCGATTCGGTGGCCGCGGGCGCACACATCTATTCTGCGTCGTGCGCGCTGTGCCACGGCGCCGGCCGCGGCATCGGCTCCGGGAACGCGATGCATCTCGCGCAAAGCACGTCGATCTCCCTGCCCTCGCCAACGAATCTGATTCACATCGTCGAGGATGGCGTGCGGCCGCGCCCGGGCGAGCGTGGACGATGGATGCCGGCGTTCCGCGGCTCCTTTACCGATACCCAGCTCGGCAACCTGCTCATATATCTGCGTACCGAATTCGGGCCGGGCGTCCCGTGGCGCGACGTGCAGCGCGACGTCCGCAACGTTCGGCGCGACAGCAATCAGGAATAGAAACGTGCTTTTTTCCCATCGGAGTTTTTCATGATCAGGCTGCAAGTCAACGGACAGGCGCGAGAAGTGGACGTCGACGGCGCCACACCGCTTCTCTACGTGCTGCGCGATCACCTGCGATTGAACGGTGCGAAATTCGGCTGCGGTCTTGGACAGTGCGGTGCATGCACGGTGCTGCTGGACCGGGAGCCGGTGTTTTCGTGCATCACACCGGTTTCGGTCGTCGCGGGACGTGCGGTTCGGACCGTTGAAGGACTTGGCACGTCCGACAATCCGGGACCGATGCAGCGCGCGTTCATCGAGGAGCAAGCGGCGCAATGCGGCTATTGCATTGCGGGAATGATGATGCGCGCCCAGGCGCTGCTCGAGCAGAACCCGTCGCCCTCCTCGATGCAGGTGCGTCAGTACATGAGCGCCAATCTGTGTCGCTGCGGCACGCATATGCGCATCCTCCGTGCGATCGACCGTGCCGGCGCATTAATGCGCGAGACCGGTACGAAGGGGAAGACGACATGAGGGCAGTCGAGCAAGGCAGTAAGCAGGTACGCGACACACATAGCGACGCGCCGCTCGACTCCGGTCCGTTGCGCTCGCTGTCGCGGCGCGCCTTCCTCGGCACGAGCGGCGCGCTCGTCGTCGCGTTCTCGCTGCTCGCGCGGGGACAGGACTCCGCGGGACAAGGCACGAAGCAGGAGAAAGCGGAGCCGCAGAACCGCGGCGAGATGCCGAAGAACGCGCCCCCGCTACCGGGAAGTCTCGAGCAGGATCCGATGCTGGATTCCTGGATCAGGATCGATGCGAACGGCGCGATCACCGTTTTCACGGGCAAGGCCGAGCTCGGACAAGGCGTCAAGACCGCATTGATTCAGATCGCTGCGGAAGAGCTGATTGTCGATCCTGCGCGGATCACGCTGATCACGGCAGACACCGGGCAGACACCGAACGAGGGCTACACCGCGGGAAGCCAATCGATGCAGCACAGCGGCACGGCGATCCTGAACGCTGCGGCACAGGTTCGCGGTATCTTGATGTCGCTCGCGGCACAGCGCTTCAGCGCACCCGTGAACGTCCTGTCCGTGCAGAACGGTGTAGTGCAAGGACCGGCGGGGCGGACGGCGACTTACGGATCGCTGGTCACAGGCGTCGATCTGCACGTGCGAGCCGCTGCGCAATCACCCCTCACCGATCCCTCGAGCCGCCGCGTGATGGGCACGGCGATGCATCGCGTCGACATCCCGGGCAAGGTAACGGGCGGCGAGAGTTACGTGCAGGACATGCGGCTGCCCGGGATGGTGCATGCGCGCGTCGTTCGGCCCCCGAGCTACGGAGCGCGGTTGCAGGGCCTCGACACACAATCCGTGGAAAGAATGCCCGGCGTCGTGAAGATCCTCCGTGACGGCAACTTTCTTGCCGTCGTGGCCGAGCAGGAATACCAGGCCATCTCCGCGGCGCGCGCACTCGCGCGGGTTTCCAGGTGGCAGGAGCGCGCATCCCTTCCTTCGCCTGCCAATCTCCACGCATCGATGCAACGCCTGCCGAGCAAGGACAAAGTCATCCTCGGACAAACGTGGAACACGCTGGAAGGATCGGACGTCGTCCACGCAACGTATCGCCGGCCCTATCAGATGCACGGCTCGATCGGTCCGTCGTGCGCAGTCGCACTCGCGAAGGATGAAGGAGTGACCGTCTGGACGCACTCACAGGGCGTGTATCCGCTACGCGGGGCGATCGCCGAGCTCCTGCACCTTCCCCCCGATCGCGTGCGCTGCATCCACATCGAAGGATCCGGCTGCTATGGACATAACGCCGCCGACGACGCGGGTGCCGACGCGGCGCTCATCGCGTCCAAACTCCCCGGGCGCCCCGTGCGCGTGCAGTGGATGCGCGAGGACGAGCATGCATGGGAGCCTTACGGCTCCGCGATGATTGCGAATGCGCAAGGACGGGTCGGCGCCGATGGACGCATCGCCGAGTGGCGCTACGAAGTGTGGAGTCATTCGCATTCGACGCGGCCGGGCCCCGCGGGCAATCTCATTGCCGGATGGCACGTCGAAACGCCATTCGAGCAGCCGGAGCCCTCTCCGCTGCCGCTGCCCGCGGGCGGCGGGGATCGCAATGCGCTGCCGACGTACAAGCTCGGCAACGCGAGCGTCCTCTATCACTTCGTGCCCTCGATGCCTGTGCGCGTATCGGCGCTGCGCGCGCTTGGCGGCTACATGAACGTATTCTCGGTCGAGAGCTTCATGGACGAGCTCGCGCTCGTCGCGCACGTCGATCCGGTCGAATTCCGGCTGCGGCACCTTGAAGATCGCCGCGCGATCGATGTCGTGCGGATGGCCGCCGACAAATTCAACTGGTCCGGCTGGCAGCGCGCGCCGGGACGCGGACGCGGTTTCGCCTATGCGCGGTACAAGACGCTTGCCGCGTACGCCGCGATCGCAATGGACGTCGAAGTCGAGCGCGCAAGCGGCAATGTGCGTGTCCGCAACGTCGTCGTCGCCGTCGACAGCGGCGAGACGGTCAATCCCGACGGCATTCGCAACCAGATGGAAGGCGGCGTGCTGCAGTCCCTGAGCTGGACGTTGTTCGAGCAGGTAAGCTTTGACGATACACGCATCAGGAGTCGGGACTGGAGCACCTATCCGATTCTGCGCTTTCCCGACGTCCCGGAGCGCGTCGACGTGCATGTTATCAATCGCCTGGGCGCGCCGTTCCTTGGAACCGGCGAGGCGGCGCAGGGTCCGACCGCCGCTGCATTGGCGAATGCGATCGCCGACGCAACGGGCGTGCGTGTGCGCGACATTCCACTCGATCGGGAGCGGTTGCGAGGCGCGCTCGGACTGCTCGCGCGCGCCGGCTGATGCAACAGCGAGCGCCTGTCCTGTTAGAGGAGCGCTAGTAGATGAAGATCCAGTACGCGAGCGCCGCGATCAGCGCGTACTTCACCGTGCGAAAGACCGTGCGGTTGCGTCGCTTGAGCCGCGTCAGCACGTCGCTGCCGCGCCCGAGCAGTGCATAGACGCGGTTCGCCGCACCGATCGGCTCGGCTTCGGTGTTCTGCGTCGCCCCTGCGCGGATGAAGGTCCGGCTCACGAAGCGATTCACGGCCTGCATGGCCCGCGTATGAAGCGGCCGCTCGACATCGCAGAACAGGATGATTCGCGTCTGGTCCGTGGCGTTCTCCGCTGAATGGATGAACGTCTCGTCGAACAGCAGATCCTCGCCGTCGCGCCAGGAATAGGGCTCGCCATCGACATAGATCCGGCACTTGTCCGAATTGGGCGTCACGAGCCCCAGGTGATAGCGAAGCGATCCCGCGAACGGATCGCGATGTCGATTGAGCTTTCCGCCCGGCGGCAGGAGCGCGAACATCGCGGCGTTGACGGTGGGCAGCGATTCGACGAGCGCCACCGTCTTCGGACATGCTGCCTGCGCGGAGGGCAGCGGCTCCCCATACCACTTGACGTAGAAGCGTTTCCAGCCGTTCTTGAAAAAGGAGTTGAACCCGAGGTCGTTGTGGCCGGTTGCTGCGCGAATATGCCCTTCGCCGAGCAGCGTCAGCGCTTCGTCGCGTATCGTCCGCCAGTTCGCGCGCAGCACGTCGAGCTCCGGCAACTTGCGCGGATCGAGGATCGGCTTCGGCGGCACCGCGGAGAACAGATACATCAGCGTGTTGTACGGCGCCATGATCGTCGAATGATCGGCGAGCTGCTTCGTGAGCTTGTGCCGCACGCGACCGCGCAGGTGGACGTAGAGCGCCGACGCCACGAAGACGTAGAGCACGATGAACTTCGGAGCGAGCAGCGTCTGGATCACGTTGAGGGCCGCCCCTTCGACGGCGCGACAGCCCATTGTACGCCGCGGTTCGCATGCGCCAGGGAACGGCGCGAGCCGCGGCATTACCGTGCCGCGAGAACGTCAGCGCAACGGGACGACCGCGGGAAACGCTACTTGGTCGTTGCTTCCGCGACGGCGAGCTGCGCGTAGACGAGTCGGCCAATCGCGAGCAGCTGCGTGCGATCGAGCGTCCCCGACAGCGCGTAGCCGCACTGGTCATCGATCCAGTAGTAGACGCCGACGCCGTCCTCGATCGCATAGCGGAACGCGGTCTCCTGCGCACCGGCGGGCTGCTTGCGCGCCTGCAGGGTCAGGCGATTCTTCGCGGCGTTCTCGTACATGAAGAGGGCCGTGGGCTGCTCGTTTCCGGCGACGAGCCTGCCACCGACGAGCGCATAGCCGGCGCTGTTCAAGTCGGGCGCGTGCACCGGGAAGCCGAGGCGCTTCGTGAGCCAGGTGACGAGGCGCTTCTCCTCCGTCGCCCAAACTTCCACCGGGCGATTCGCATCGGCGGCGTACAGCGCGTGCGTGAGCGCTGCCTGCCGCGCGAACGTGGTCGGCGTGCCTGAGCGCTCGAGCACCGCATCGCGGGCATACCATCCGGAAACCGCTCCGACCACGAGCATTGCGGCGGATGCAACCATTGCGGTGAGCCAGGGACGGGACTGCGCGCGCTTCGCCGGGGGCCGGGCAGCATCGACCAGCGATTGCGGAAGCGGCTCGTGCAGCACCGGATCGAGCGCGGAACGCAGCCACGCGTTCTGGCGCTGCAGCTCGAGCACCCGCGCAGCGAGCGCGGGATCGCGCGCGAGCGTCTGCTCGAAGGACGCGCGACGCTCGGCCGGCATCTGGCCATCGACCCAGGCGTTCAGGTCGTCGTCGGTGGTGGGAAGCCTGTCCATCGTCAATTCAGCGCACGATCTTGAGCGGCGGCACCGATTCCGCAGGCATGTCGTTGACGGTGCGTCGAAGCTTTTCGCGCGCCCGGGACAAGCGCGACATCACCGTGCCGACGGGGATCGACAGCACAGCGGCGATCTCCTCGTAGCGCATCTCCTCCACCGCGGCGAGCATCAGCACCTCGCGCTGATCGGGCGGCAGGCGCGAAAGCTCGCGCAGCACTTCGATCAGCTCGACGTGCGTCTGCTGCGGCGCCCGCACGGGAAGCTGCCAGGCCGCGCCCGACTCGCCGTCACCGTCCAGTGAAACGTTCTGCGCCTCTCGCACCGCTGCCGCCCGCTGGTTGACAAAAACGTTGTGCATGATGGTGAACAGCCACGCGCGCAAATCCGTACCGGCGGCCCACAACCGCCGCTTCTCCCAGCCGCGCGCCAGCGTTTCCTGCACGAGATCGTCCGCGCGGGACGCATCACCGGTCAGCACACGCGCGTAGCGTCGCAGACGCGGAATGGCGGCGAGCAGATCGGGATGGGGCAGCGGGGCGTCGGCGTTCATTGCGATTCGGCCCGCGAAGCGGGCAGGAGCGACGGTCAGCAAGATGGCGTCCACCGCCGCCCCCCATGTTACGCCGGGTTGTTGCTGGGCTACACGCGCTCGTTACTCCTTGGCCGTATGCCAGGCGTTGTTCGCAAAGCCGTCGCCGGTCTTGTCGCCCGGCTTCTGGTCCTTGGCCCACGTGTAGAGCGGCTTGCCCTTGTATGCCCATTGCTTGCTGCCGTCGTCGCGCGTAACCACCGACCAGTCGCCACTCGACGCGGCGCTCGCGCCGGCCATCAGCGGCGGCCAGTTGGTCGCGCATGCGCCATTGCAGACGCTCTTGCCCGCGGAGTCCTTGTCGAACGTGTAGAGCGTCATGCCCGCCGCATTCGTGAGCGTTCCGTCGGCCGCTTTCTTCGCCGGCATGTCCGCCATGCCCATGCCACCCATCGACGAGCAGGCCGCGAGCGCGAGCGCGACAACGAGCGAAGTTGTGTGTACGACAAGACGACGAACCATGGTGACTTTCTCCTCGGGCTGGTTGGAAC
>JBKPOL010000199.1:0-3226 GCA_046733075.1 Pseudomonadota bacterium
TCAAGCAGGTCAGCGATACCTTGCTGTCGAGCAAGGGCAATGCATTTCGCAAGGCACTGCTCGTCGAGTTTCCGCGACCCGGAAGCTGGACGATCGCGTTCCAGACCGGCACGCCGGCCGCGAGCGTTTCACCGTACCTTCCCGGCGAGCACGTGAGCGTCTACGTGCCGACGACACCCAATCCCACCGGCGGTTACTTCCTCATGCTTCCGCGCGCGCAGGTGCGCGAGCTGGACATGACGGTCGATGAAGCGCTGAAGTACATTATTTCGATGGGCGTCGTTGCCCCCCGTCCGCATCCGCGTGCTGCGCGTGCCGACATTGCGGGCGCCCCCACGCTGCCCGCACCGGCTGCCGATCAGCCGGCGTCCGAAATCCGAAATTGACGCCGCGCTGCGGGCGTCGGCCGGCCGCACCGGTCGCGGCCCGCGCGGTTTGGCTTTGAGCGACTTTCGCCGGAGACTTTCTTGAAACGCACCGACTACTGCGGCCGCATCGACCGGCGCTACCTGGAACAAACCGTATCGGTCATGGGCTGGGTGCATCGGCGGCGCGATCACGGCGGGGTGATCTTCATCGATCTGCGCGACCGCGAAGGCATCGTGCAGGTCGTGTGCGATCCGGATCGCGCCGAGACCTTCGCCATCGCGGAGAAGTTGCGCAACGAATATTGCATCGCGGTCAGCGGACGTGTGCGTCCCCGTCCCGAGGGAACGGTGAATGCGAATCTCGTCTCGGGCGAGGTCGAAGTGCTCGCCGCGACGATCGAGATCCTCAACGCGTCCGCGACCCCGCCGTTCCTGCCCGACGACGAGAACCTGTCGGAGACGGTGCGACTCACGCACCGCGTGCTGGATCTGCGCCGCCCGCAGATGCAGCGAAACATGATGCTGCGCTATCGCACCGCGATGTCCGCACGCAAATACCTGGATGCGCTGGGCTTCATCGACATCGAGACGCCGGTGCTCTACAAGTCCACCCCCGAAGGCGCGCGCGAGTTTCTCGTGCCGTCCCGGATGTACCACGGACAGTTCTATGCGCTGCCGCAATCGCCCCAGCTCTTCAAGCAGATGCTGATGATTGCTGGATTCGACCGCTATTACCAGATCGTCAAATGTTTCCGTGACGAGGACCTTCGCGCCGACCGGCAGCCGGAATTCACGCAGATCGACATCGAGACGTCGTTCCTCGACGAGCTCGAGATTCGCGAGATGATGGAGGAGCTCGTACGCGTCATGTTTCGCGAAGCGCTCGGCGTCGAGCTTGCCAATCCGTTTCCGATCCTCACGTACGCCGACGCCATTCGCGATTACGGCTCGGACAAGCCGGATCTGCGCGTGCCGCTGAAGCTTGCCGAGCTGACCGACGTCATGCGCGCCGTCGATTTCAAGGTCTTTCGCGCGGCAGCCGAGCTTCCGAACGGTCGCGTCGCGGCGCTTCGTGTGCCGGGGGGTGGCGCAATGACGCGCAAGGAACTCGACGACTATGGCGCATTCGCGGCGATCTACGGCGCCAAGGGCCTTGCGTACATCAAGGTGAACGATGCGAGCAAGCCTGGCGAGGAAGGACTGCAATCGCCGATCGTCAAGTTTCTCTCGCCCGACGTGCTGCGCACGATCCTCGCGCGTACGGGCGCAGCAACCGGTGACGTGATCTTCTTTTGCGCGGATCGCGCCAAGGTCGTCAACGACACGCTCGGCGCGCTACGCGCTCGCATCGGGCACGACCGCGGGTTGTTCGATGAAGGGTGGCGGCCGCTTTGGGTCGTCGACTTCCCGATGTTCGAGCAGGATGAAACGACCGGCGCCTGGGCCGCGCGCCATCATCCGTTCACCGCGCCGAAGGAAGGACACGAGGCGCTCTTTTCAAGCGACCCGGGGAGCGCGCTCGCGAAAGCGTACGACGTCGTGCTGAACGGCTGGGAGATCGGCGGCGGATCGATCAGGATCCATCGTCCCGAGGTCCAGGCGCGCGTATTCGAATCGCTCGGCATCAGCGTCGACGATCAGCGGCGCAAGTTCGGCTTCCTGCTCGACGCGCTCCAGCACGGCGCCCCGCCGCATGGCGGCATCGCGTTCGGCCTCGATCGCATCGTCACGCTGATGGCAGGAGCAGAGTCCATTCGGGACGTCATCGCCTTTCCCAAGACGCAGCGAGGCCAGGATTTGCTGATCGACGCGCCCGCACCGGCAACCGAGGCGCAGCTTCGCGAGCTCCACATTCGAGTCCGGCCTTCGGACGCGGTGAAGGCGACCAGCTGACGCGCTAAACTGCGAGCATGCGCCGCTTGCTGCTCGCCACGTTCCGGGATACGCCAGTTTCCGGAGAACCGGCGACCGCGGTCGTACCGGCCACTGCGCGCGCGCTGGTCGCTACGATATGGCTGTGCGCGTTCGTGCTCGTCGTTGCGCCAGCCGGTGCATTTGCGCGCGAACGGACTGCGGACCCTCGCGACATCGCCGTTGCGCACCTACCGGCCGAAGCGCGGGACGTGCTCGTTCGCGTGCGCGCAGGCGGCCCCTTCCGATTCGAGCGGGACGGCGCGACATTCGGCAACCGCGAACGTCTGTTGCCGGATCGCAAGCGCGGGTTCTATCACGAGTACACGGTCGAGACGCCTGGTGCGCGCGATCGAGGTGCCCGCCGGATCATCTGCGGCGGCCCCCGGCGCGCGCCCGAAGTATGCTATTACACCGACGACCATTACGCGTCCTTCCGGAGGATACGCGAATGAAGCTACCCGATCTCAGTCGCGTCGACGACGCGGGCGTCCTCGAATATCACGGGCATCCGGATGCGATCGCCGCGGCGGCCAACCATGCAAAGCTTCGTTACCTGAACGTGGATCTCGCGCACGCCGACGACAAACCGACGTTGTTCCACGAGCTCGCCAAAGGGCTCGAGCTTCCCGATCACTTCGGCAACAACTTCGACGCGCTCGCCGACTCGCTCGAAGATCGCGATTGGCTCGGCAAGACGGGCTGCGCGATCCGCCTTGGTCACGCGACGCACTACCGCAAGACGCACCCGACCGACTGGGGAACGCTCGAAGAGATATTGGCCGAGGCGTCGACGTTCTGGCGCGAGCGCAACCGGGCGTTCTGGGTGCTCGTCAGCTAGCTCCGTGTCGATTGCACGAGACAGGTCCACCTTTGCCGTACAAGCAGCCGGTGTCCGCCCTCGTGATCGTGCATACGTCGGACCTGCACGTGCTCCTGCTCGAGCG
>JBKPOL010000200.1:0-4197 GCA_046733075.1 Pseudomonadota bacterium
CTCCGGATAGCGATGCGGAATGTGACAATCATGGCAGCTCGCCTGAACGCCGGTGCGGTTCAAGTGGTGCCCGCTCGCCTGGTATTCGCGCGCCACCCATTGCATCGAATGGCACGCATTGCTGCAGAACGCATTCGATCCGGTCGCCGCTACCATGACCTGCGTCGCAATGACGCCTCCTGCGCCGATCAGGAGTCCGATGACGACGAGCGCCAGGACCGACCACCGTGCGCTCGGCGTGGTGAGGGCTCGCCACGCGCGGGCAAGCGCGCCCGGTCGATTCGTCCGCGATGGTTCGACTGCCATGCTGCCTCCCTGGCTTTCTGCATGTAAAAAAGGCCGCGTGTGCGCGGCCTTTATAGTCGGTAAATGTCGTCCGGTCAATCGCGAATGCGCACGTACTCGTTCTGCGCCTGCGCGCGCGTATCGATCGCGTTGTCCCATTGCTGTCTGTTTCCATTGAACGGCGCGTTCGAGTACGCAGGAGTGTCGGGCTTGCCCTGGTAGGTGCCCTGCTTGTAATTGATGACCTGCGGTCGCTCGCCACAACCTGCGACGAGCAACGCAATCGCTGCAATGCCAAGGGCCGGGAAGGTAAGCGAACGCATCACGATTTGGTTCCTCCGGCTGGCGGCGGGGGCGCAGGCGGCGCGGCGCCTGGCGCGCCAGGCTGAGCGCCCGGCGTTCCTCCTGCCGGAAGCTTGTACGCGGTTGCCCAGCCCCACACCTCCCCGCCCTTGCCGCGATGCGTCACGCGGTCGCGGTAGATATTGGCGATCATGTCGCCATCTCCCCCGAGCAACGCCTTCGTCGAGCACATTTCGGCGCACGCGGGAAGCTTCCCTTCTGCCAGACGATTGCGGCCGTATTTCTGGAACTCGGTCGCCGATCGATCGGGTTCCGGGCCTCCTGCACAGAATGTGCACTTGTCCATTTTGCCGCGGACGCCGAAGGCGCCGGTCTGCGGAAACTGCGGCGCACCGAACGGGCACGCATAGAAACAGTAGCCGCACCCGATGCAGAGGTCCTTGTCGTGAAGCACGACGCCGTCCTCCGACTTGTAGAAGCAGTCGACTGGACATACGGCCATGCAGGGTGCATCTGAGCAATGCATGCAAGCGACGGAGATCGATCGCTCGCCCGGTACGCCATCGTTGATGGTCACCACGCGGCGGCGATTGACGCCCCACGGAATCTCGTGCTCCTGCTTGCACGCCGTGACGCAGCTGTTGCATTCGATGCAACGCTCGGCATCACATAGGAATTTCATTCTGGCCATGGCCGTATCCTCGGTTACGCCGTCAGCTTCTCGACTTGGCAAAGGGTCGTCTTCGTTTCCTGCATCATCGTCACGGAGTCATAACCGTACGTCGTTGCAGTGTTGACCGCTTCGCCGCGCACGATGGGTGCCGTACCCTCCGGATAGAACTCGAGCATGTCGCGTCCCATCCACCAGCCGGCAAAATGGAACGGAATGAACGTCGTCCCCTTTCCGACGCGATCCGTGACCATCGCCTTCACCTTTATCTGCGCACCGGTGGGTGTCTTGACCCAAACGTACTCGCCGTTACGCACGCCGCGATCGTTGGCATCGACCGGATTGATCTCGACGAAATTCTCCTGCTGCAACTCGGCGAGCCAGCGGTTGCTGCGCGTCTCGTCCCCGCCGCCCTCGTATTCGACGAGACGGCCGCTGGTCAGGATGAGCGGGTACTTTTCCGAGACCTTGTCCTTGACGTTCGTGTCCTGCACCGACTTGTAAAGGGTGGGCAGTCGCCAGAACGCCTTCTTGTCGTCGTGCGTCGGGTACTTCGCGACGAGATCGGGGCGCGGAGAGTAAAGCGGCTCACGGTGTTGCGGGATGCCGTCCGGGAAATTCCAGACCACCGCGCGCGCCTTGGCATTGCCCCAAGGATGCGCGCCGTGCTTCATCGTCACGCGCTGGATGCCACCGGAAAGATCGGTCTTCCAGTTCTTGCCCTCGGCAGCCTTCTTCTCGGCATCCGTGAGCTCGTCCCACCATCCGAGCTTCTTCATGAGCACGTGGTCGAACTCGGGATAGCCGGTCGTAATTTCGCAATCCTTTGGGTACGACCCATCTTCGGCGAGCAGGTTGACGCCGTCTCGCTCGACGCCGAAATTCGCACGGAAGCAACCGCCGCCGTGCATCATGTTCTTCGACTGGTCATACAGATTCGGCGAGCCCGGATGCTTGATTTCGGGCGTTCCGTAGCAGGGCCACGGCAGGCCGTAGTAATCGCCATCGCACGGTCCGCCTTGAGCGCGCAGCGACTTCACATCGAACGTGTGCTGGTTCTTCATGTGCAGCTTGAGACGCTCCGGAGACTGGCCGGTGTAACCGATCGTCCACGTGCTGCGGTTGATCTCCCTCAGCACCGATTCAGGAGTGGGCTCTTCCCATTTCGCGTCGCCGTCGGGCTTCCACATTTCATAGTTCTTGATGAACTCGGGGCCCCAGCCGAATTTCTTCGCGAACGCGTACATGATCGCGTGATCGGTCTGCGAGTCGAACAGTGGACGGATCACGCGCTCGCGCCACTGGACCGAGCGGTTCGACGCGGTGACGCTCCCGGAGGTTTCGAGCTGCGTCGCCGCAGGGAGCAGATAGACGTTGTCCTTACGCACCATTGCGGCCATCGCCGCCGTCGCCGACGGATACGGATCGATGATGGCGATGACGTCGAGCTTCTTCATCGCCTCGACCATTTCCTTGCCGCGGGTCTGGCTGTTCGGCGCATGGCCCCAGTAGACGATTGCGCGCAGGTTGCTGTCCTGGTCGATCAGCTCGTTCTTCTCGAGCACGCCATCGATCCACCGGGAGACGGTCATCCCCGGTTTCTCCATCATCGCCTGCGATGCGAACTGCTTCAGGATCCAGTCGTAGTCGACGCCCCACACCGCCGCGAAGTGTTTCCACGAGCCTTGGGCGACGCCGTAATAGCCCGGCAGCGAATCGGGATTGGGACCGACGTCGGTTGCGCCCTGCACGTTGTCGTGCCCGCGGAAGATGTTGGTGCCTCCGCCTGAGACACCGACGTTACCGAGCGCCAGTTGCAGGATGCACGACGCGCGCACGAATGCATTGCCGGTCGAGTGCTGCGTCTGCCCCATGCACCAGACGATCGTCGATGGGCGGTTCTTCGCCATCATCTCCGCAACCCTGTAGACCTCGGCCTCGGAGATGCCTGTCACTTCCTGCACCTTGTCCGGCGCCCACTTCGCCATCACGTCTTCCTTGACCTTGTCCATGCCGTAGACGCGGTCGTGGATGTATTTGTCGTCCTGCCAGTTGTTCTTGAAGATGTGATACAGCATCCCGAAGATGAACGCGACGTCCGTTCCCGAGCGGATCCGCACGTAGTAATCCGCCTTCGCGGCCGTGCGCGTGAACCGTGGATCGACGACGACCATCTTGGCGCCTGTTTCCTTGGCGTGCAGCATGTGCAGAAGCGATACGGGGTGTGCTTCCGCCGCGTTCGAGCCGATGTACAACGCGCACTTCGTGTTCTGCATGTCGTTGTACGAATTCGTCATGGCGCCGTAGCCCCACGTATTCGCAACGCCCGCGACCGTGGTGGAGTGGCAGATCCGCGCCTGGTGGTCGCAGTTGTTCGACCCGAAGTACGACACGAACTTGCGCAGCAGGTAGGACTGTTCGTTGCTGTGCTTGGAGCTACCCACCCAGAACACGGCATCCGGACCCGACTCCTTGCGGATCGAGATCAACTTGTCGCCGAGCTCGTTGATGGCCTGGTCCCAGGTGATCTTCTGGTATTTGCCGTTGACGAGCTTCATCGGCGTCTTCAGCCGAAGCTCGCCATGGCCGTGCTCGCGTATCGATGCACCCTTCGCGCAGTGCGCGCCAAGATTGAGCGGCGAATCGAACACCGGCTCCTGACGTGTCCACACGCCGTTTTCGACCACGGCGTCGATCGAGCAGCCGACCGAGCAGTGCGTGCACACCGTGCGCCGCACTTCGCGCTTGATGGGCTCGCCTTCGTTGGCGGCTTGCGCCTTGCCGATGACGTGGTACGGAATCTGGCTCGCAAACGCCCCGGCTCCCGCCACCAAGCCCGAACGCTTCAAAAACGTTCGCCGGTCCATCGTCGAGAGCTTCGCTCCCGCGAGGCGGCGAAGACGCGGACCGGCTGCAGCGCTACTTTCACTCTTTTTGGT
>JBKPOL010000201.1:0-4908 GCA_046733075.1 Pseudomonadota bacterium
GGGGAGCCGGGGACGTTCAAGGACCGCTTCTATCTCGAGCGCGATCCCCATCGGTTCCTCGAAGGCATGCTGATCGCGGCATGGGCGGTCGGCATCGACGCGATCTACATCTACCTTCGTGACGAATACGCCGCGTGCCGAGCGCTGCTTGCGCGCGAGCTCGAAGCCCTGTCACGCGACCCGCCGTGCCCCCTCCCTGCGATCCATCTGCGGCGTGGTGCCGGCGCCTACATCTGCGGGGAAGAGTCGGCGATGATCGAGTCGATCGAGGGCAAGCGCGGAATGCCGCGATTGCGTCCGCCGTACGTCGCGCAGGTTGGCCTGTTCGATCGGCCAACGCTCGAGCACAACATGGAAACGCTGTACTGGGTGCGCGACATTCTCGAGCGGGGCGCGAGCTGGTTCGCCGGGCAGGGCCGCAACGGACGCAAGGGCCTGCGCTCGTTCTCGGTGTCGGGACGTGTGCGGAAACCGGGTGTCCACCTCGCCCCCGCAGGCATCACCGTGCGCGAGCTGATCGACGAGTATTGCGACGGCATGCAGTCCGGGCATGCGTTCTATGCCTACCTGCCCGGGGGGGCATCGGGCGGAATCCTGCCAGCGTCGATGGGCGACATCCCGCTGGACTTCGACACGCTCCAACCGCATGGATGCTTCATCGGCTCCGCCGCCGTCATCGTGCTGTCGGACCACGACAAGGCGCGGGACGCCGCGTTGAACCTGATGCAGTTCTTCGCCGAGGAGTCGTGCGGCCAGTGCACTCCCTGCCGCGTCGGCACCGACAAGGCGATCGGCCTGCTCGCGGAGCCGGTCTGGAACAAGCCGCTCCTCGACGACCTGTCACAGGCGATGGCCGATGCGTCCATCTGCGGACTGGGACAGGCGGCGCCGAATCCCATCGCATGCGTTTTCAAATATTTTCCGCACGAGGTGGGCGCGGACGGTGTCGAAACAGGGCGCGCACAAGGAAACAGGCCATGAATGCACCGAACGACATCCAGGTGGGATGGAAGCCCGCAGGCACCGGGGGGAGTCCCAAGGCGCAAGCGCTGACCGACCCCCGGACCGATGGCATCGGAGCGGACACGAAGCCCGAAGCCCCGGCCATCGCCTTCATGCTGAACGGCCGGCAAGTCGCCGCCGCAGCGGACGAAACCATCATCGAGGTCGCCGATCGCGTCGGCCTGTCGATTCCCCGTCTTTGCTACAAGCCGGGTTATCGCCCCGACGGCAATTGCCGCGCATGCATGGTCGAGATCAAGGGTGAGCGCGCGCTCGCGCCTTCCTGCTGCCGCAAGCCGACCGCAGGCATGGAGGTGACGAGCGACAGCGCGCGCGCCGTGCACTCGCAGCGAATGATCGTCGAGCTGCTCGCATCCGACATGCCCGAGCGAACCTACAAGACGAAATCGGAGCTCGACTTCTGGCAGCGCGCCCTCGGCATCGACAAGCCGCGCTTTGCGCGTCGCGCCCAACCTGCGTCGGACATGTCGCATCCCGCGATGGCCGTGAACCTCGATGCCTGCATCCAGTGCACGCGCTGCGTGCGCGCATGCCGCGAGGAGCAGGTGAACGACGTGATCGGCTACGCGTATCGCGCCGCGCATTCCAAGATCGTGTTCGATCTCGACGATCCGATGGGATTGTCGACGTGTGTCGCCTGCGGCGAATGCGTGCAGGCATGCCCCACGGGCGCGCTCGCGCCGGCGCACGACGCCTTCGTGCAGCCGATCGACCGCCAGGTTGCATCGGTGTGTCCGTACTGCGGGGTCGGCTGCCAGATCACTTACAACATCCGGGACAACCGGATCGTTCACGTCGAAGGCCGCGATGGTCCCGCGAATCACGAGCGGCTTTGCGTCAAGGGGCGCTTCGGCTTCGACTACGTGAGCCACCCGCATCGCTTGACGAAACCGCTGATCCGCAAGCCGGGGATTCCGAAGACGGCCGATTTCACGGTCGATCCGGCCAACCCGTTGTCGGTTTTCCGTGAAGCGACCTGGGACGAGGCGCTTGCGCTCGCCGGCGGAACATTGAAGCGGATCCGCGATACGCGCGGTCCGCACGCGCTCGCGGGATTCGGCTCTGCGAAGGGCAGCAACGAGGAAGCGTACCTGTTCCAGAAGCTCGTGCGCACGGGCTTCGGCACGAACAACGTCGACCACTGCACGCGGCTCTGTCACGCATCGAGCGTCGCGGCGCTGCTCGAAGGCATCGGATCGGGCGCGGTCTCGAATCCGGTGATGGACGTGATGAAGGCCGACGTCGTTTTCCTGATCGGCGCCAATCCGGTCTCGAATCACCCGGTTGCGGCGACCTGGATCAAGAACGCGGTAAAAAACGGCACGAAGCTGATCCTCGCCGATCCCCGACGGTCGGAGCTCGCGCGCCACGCGACGCATTACCTGCAGTTCAAGCCCGACACCGACGTGGCGATGCTGAACGCGATGATGCACGCGATCATCGACGAGGGGCTCGTCGCCGAATCCTTCGTCAACGACCGCACGAGCGGCTTCTCAGCACTGCGCGACAACGTCGCGGGCTTCAGCCCCGAAGCGATGGCGCCACTGTGCGGCATCGATGCGGCGACATTGCGCGAGGTCGCGCGACTCTTTGCGACGTCGCGCGGCTCGATGATCCTGTGGGGGATGGGCATTTCCCAGCACGTGCACGGCACCGATAACGCGCGCTGCCTGATCGCGCTGTCGATGATGACCGGCCAGATCGGACGTCCGGGTACCGGGCTGCATCCGCTGCGCGGCCAGAACAACGTGCAGGGCGCATCGGACGTCGGGCTCATCCCGATGATGTTCCCGGACTACCGGCGCGTCGACAGCAACGACATCCGCGCGAAATTCGAAGCGCTGTGGCAGACCCCACTCGATCCGAAGCCCGGCCTCACCGTCGTCGAGATCATGAGCGCCGTGCACGCGGGCCAGATCCGCGGCATGTACATCATGGGCGAAAACCCGGCGATGTCGGATCCCGACGTCGAGCACGCGCGAGCGGCGCTCGCCGAGCTGGAGATGCTCGTCGTGCAGGACATTTTCCTCACGGAGACGTGTTATCTCGCCGATGTCATCCTTCCGGCGTCCGCGTTCCCCGAGAAGACGGGAACGTTCACCAACACCGACCGGACGGTTCAGCTCGGACGCATGGCGCTGCCGCTGCCCGGTGATGCGCGCGAGGATTTTGACATCATCGTCGCCATGGCCCGCGAGCTCGGGCTCGACTGGAAGTACACGCATCCGCGCGAGGTGTTCGACGAGATGCGCAAGGCGATGCCGTCGATTGCCGGCATCACGTGGGAACGCCTCGAGCGCGAGAGCGCCGTCACGTATCCGTGCGAGCAGGAAGGCGACCCGGGCGATCCGGTCGTGTTCGTCGAGGATTTCCCTACGGAGAGCGGCCGCGCGAAGCTCGTCCCCGCGCGGATCATCCCTGCGGCAGAGCAGCCCGACCCGGCCTTCCCATTTGTGCTCATCACGGGTCGTCAACTCGAGCATTGGCACACGGGAAGCATGACGCGGCGCAGCCAGGCGTTAGACGCGATCGAGCCGTTCCCGATCGCATCGCTCAATTCGCGCGATCTGCTCGCGCTCGGCGTTCCGCCCGGTGGTGCGATCACCGTGGAGTCGCGTCGCGGGACCGTTTCGCTCTACGCGCGCGCCGACGACGGCACGCCACCCGGGAGCGTGTTCATCCCGTTCTGCTACTACGAGGCAGCGGCCAACCTGCTCACGAATCCGGTGCTCGACCCGTTCGGCAAGATTCCCGAGTTCAAGTACTGCGCGGTACGCGTGAGCGCCGGTGGACACGTGGACCCGACGCCTGGGTATCACGAGAAAGCGGCGCTCGCGGCGGACTGAGGCCTACGCGCGGTCTCGTCGTGCCACGCTCGCCGGACTCAAACGGAGGCGTTACCTCGTCGATGCGACGGTCGGACGTGACGGTCGCGTAGTCCGTTGCCTCGTCAGCGCGGAGTCAGCTCTCGTTGAAGCTCAACATCCTGTCCGATCTGCACCTGTCGTTCGGTGCGCCGCAGGCGCCGGACAACGATGCAGATGTCGTCATTCTCGCTGGCGACATCGCGAGACCGCGGGAAGGGATCGCCTGGGCACAGACGCTGATGAAGCCCGTACTCTATGTTCCCGGCAACCATGAGTTCTACGGCGGCAGCGTAACCGGAACCCTGGAAGCGCTCGCGAAATTAGCGGCGGGTACGAACGTGCGCGTGCTCGACGACGACGAAGTCGTGCTTGGCGGCGTGCGCTTCATCGGCAGCACCCTGTGGACGGACTTCATGCTGTTCGGGCCCGGACGCGAGCGGGATCTCGCGATGCACGAGGCGCAGCGGTTCATGCGCGACTTCACGCGCATCCGTCCCTACGAAGATTCGACCGTGCCGTTCACGCCTGCCGATGCAGCCGCGCGCTTCGAGCGGCATTCGCGCTATCTCGACGCTCGGCTCGAGGAGCGCGTCCCCATGCCGACGGTCGTCATCACGCACCACGCGCCTTCGCCGCGCAGCATCCATCCCCGCTTCGCCGGCTCGCCGCTCAATCCGTGCTTCGTCTCGAACGCCGAGCGCCTGCTCGGCGGATCGCGCGTGCACCTGTGGATCCACGGGCATACTCACGACAGCTTCGACTACGCGGTGGACGGAACGCGCGTTGTGTGCAATCCGCGCGGCTATGCGAAGAACGGCGTCAACGAGAACCCGCGCTTCGACGCCGAGTTCTGCGTCGAGGTTTGACGTCGAGCGATGCGCGTTTCGGCGTCGGATTTTTTTCACACGCGGGCTTACGGCACTTCGCGCCTGGTGATCGCGGGCGGTCAACCGGGTAGCGCCTTGACAATCATGTACGTGCCGAGCGAGTACAACAGCACTGCGAAGGCGCGTCGCAG
>JBKPOL010000202.1:0-21105 GCA_046733075.1 Pseudomonadota bacterium
ATCCTCTTCCTGACGGGGCGGCTCGCAAAGAAGAGCCTCGAGCGCGTGCTCGCCGGCATCGCACCGGCAGCGTTCGATTGGGAGGTCCGGGACATCGGCATCCAGGTTGCGGGCCTGATGACAGCCGACATGATTCGTCGCCGCGTACCTCGACCCGAGCGCATCGATCGCATCCTGGTCCCTGGCCGCTGCCGCGGGGATCTCGCGGCGCTTTCGTCCGACTACGGGCTACCGGTCGAGCGCGGGCCCGACGATCTCAAGGACATCCCCGCGCATTTTCAGCGCAGCGCCCGGCAAAGCGATCTGTCTGCACGCGACATCGACATTTTTGCAGAGATCGTCGATGCGCCGGAGCTTGATGTGGACGCAATCCTCGAGCGTGCGCTGCGATACCGCCGCGATGGCGCGGACGTCATCGACCTCGGCTGCCTGCCGCAGACGCCGTTCAGGCATCTCGAAGACGCGATTCGGCGATTGAAGGACGAGGGGTTTCGCGTCAGCGTGGATTCGCTCGACACCGACGAGCTGCTGCGGGGAGGCCGCGCCGGCGCCGACTATCTGCTGTCGCTGTCGATCGACACGTTGTGGATCGCCGACGAGGTCGCATCCACGCCGGTGCTCATTCCGCGTGAGCCGACAGACGAAGCATCGCTGTACGAGGCGATCGACGCATTGAGCCGCCGCGGACGCACCCTTCTCGCCGACTCCATTCTCGATCCGCTGCCGTTCGGCTTCACTTCCGCCGTCGCGCGCTACGAGCGTCTGCGCAAGCGCTTTCCGGAGGCACCGATCTTCATGGGCATCGGCAACGTGACGGAACTGACCGAAGCCGACACGAGCGGCATGAACGCGCTGTTGCTCGGCATCGCGACCGAGCTTCGCGCAGCGGCGGTTCTGACGACGGAGGTCAGCGGCCACGCGCGCCGCGCGATCCGGGAAGCGGACGTCGCACGCCGGATCATGTATGCGGCACGCGAGCAGCAGTCGCTCGCGAGCGGCTTCTCGCCGGCGCTCATGACGGTGCACGACAAGCGTCCCTTCCCGGATACCGCGGAGGAAATCGAGAACATCGCGCGGATGATCCGCGATCCGAGCTATCGCATCCAGGTGTCGGCGGAAGGCGTGCATCTCTACAATCGGGACGGCCATCACATCGCTGACGGAGCGTTCGCACTGTTTCCGCATATCGCGACGGAGGGAGACATCGGTCACGCGTTCTACCTCGGCGTCGAGCTTGCGCGCGCCGAGACGGCCTGGCGGCTCGGCAAGCGGTACGTGCAGGACGAGCCGCTCGACTGGGGTTGCGCCGTGGAACGCGAGAACGAGGACCTGACGAGTTGGCACGCGGCCGGACCGACGACCAAACAGGCACGCAAGCCATGACGCCACCCGGTCGACCGCAAGCGATGCAAGGTTCATCGGCGAAAGCGGTCGATGCGAGCGCGATGATCCATGAGACTGTCGTCACGACGGTATCGACCTCCGGCGACCGGCACATCGCGCCGATGGGCATTCGGCGCGACGAGGACATCGTCGTGCTGCAGCCGTTCAAGCCGTCGCGCACCTACGAGAACGTGCTGCAGACGGGGTGCGCCGTCGTAAACTTCACCACCGACGTCCGCGTCTTTGCCGGCTGTGTCACCGGCCGGAGGGATTGGCCATGCGTTCCCGCGGAAAGGCTGCCGTGCATACGTCTCGAAGGGACACTCGGCCACGCGGAACTGCAACTGTCAGAGCATATCGACGACGCGGTGCGACCCGTGATGCGCATGCGGGTGGTGCACCAGCGCATTCATGCAGGCTTTACGGGATTCAACCGCGCACAGGCCGCGATCATCGAGGGCGCGGTTCTCGTCAGCCGGCTGAATCTCCTGTCGCGGGAGAAGATCGAAACGGAGATGGCCTATTTGCAGATCGCCGTGGACAAGACGGCCGGCCCCCGCGAGCGCGAAGCCTGGGAGTGGCTCCGTGATGCCGTGAAGCGTCACTACGACGCGCCCGGCAACGCTTGATTCGCCCGTCGGGCGCGGTGCAGTTCGTCTTCCACGCGGTTCCAGTCGGCCTTGTGCGCGACGTCGACGGCGTAGCGCGCGCCCTGCACGAACGCCGGAAAGGCGCGATCCACGATGCCGGCATCCGCCCATGCGGGAGGCGACGCTTCCCGAGGTAACGCGCAGGACTTCACGAGCACCAGTCGCGTTGCGCCGACGCGAACGGCAAGCCAGGCCGCGAGGCTGTCGGAAGTCACATCCCAGCTCGTCAAAGCGTCGGCGTGCGAACGCAGCGCCTCGAAGGGCAACCAGAGGGCAACCCGACCGCCGGCTGCAACCGCTTCGGTCGCGGCAATGGAGTCCGCAGGGACGAGTTCCGGACACATGCTGCGCATCAGCATCGCAAACTGCGCCATGGCGAGCACCGCCATGTTGTGCGCAGCGAGATCGTCGAAGCCCAACTCCCTTTGTGCCGCTCGCACGTGCCGGGCGAACGGGCCGCCCCCGGGAACGATCGTCACGCGGCCCCCGCCTTGTGCGCAAAGCATCGACAGCCATCGCTCAAGCGTGGGATCGCCCGCAAGGCTGCCGCCGATCTTCACGATCCACATCAGTCGGGGTCGCTGCGGAGCAAGGCGACGGCGACGCTGGGCGCACACGTGCGCGCCCATTCCCTGCAACTGTGATCGATCGGAGCGAGATCGTCGAATCCGAGATAACGACGGCCCGTCTCCGCGGCGACCTGCTCCGCAATGAAGCTGCCGCATCCGGCGCCGACCATCACTGCCTCGCGCGGCAGCTTGGCCGCCGTCTCGACGCAGCGGACGTTGGTCGCGATCTCGTCGATCACGTGCTGGCGCCATACGCCGGCGAACGCGTGCCAATCCTCCGCGCTTCCCTCCCGTCCGTCGCGCCCGATCATCCGCGCGAGGCGCCGCATCGTCGCGGCCTCATCCTTCGTGCCCTGATCCGCGGCCGGCGACTGGTCGTGCTCGTGCCGGAGCTCGCCGGTCAGGCGAAACACGTCCGCGGTTGTCGCGAAGAGCTCGCTCATCACATTGCATCGAGTTGAATCGAACGGCACGCTGCGCGCGAGCGCGCACAACGGCGTGCGCACGACGCCAACATAGACCAGCTCCGACGACGCGAGGCGCGTCGCGTCGTCCGATCCCTGCGCGACCACGCGTCCGGCAACGATGGGAACGATGTCCGTGGTCGTGCTGCCCACGTCGACGAGGAGCGCGTCGCGTTCGGAGCGGGCGATGACATTGGCGGTGGCGAGCCAGTTGACGGACGCGACGCGGCGCCAGTGCGAGCACGCCTGCCGAGCGTCGAGAAACGTTGCACGACCCGCATAGAACGACGTGCCCTCGCCAAGCGCGGCGGTGGCACGCGACACGATCGCCGCAACACCCGCCTCACGGTGCGGGAAGAGATCGGCCATTTCGCCGGTCATCGTGACGGCGTGCAGAGCCTGCCGCCAGCCCTTCCAGCGCTCGAGCGCGGTCGTGAACGCGTCGTCGAGCCTCGACAAGCCCCGCCACAACTCGCATGGCCACTGCGCGACGTCGCGCACCCGGCCGTCTTCGAGAAGCGCTCCTTTCAGATGCGCGCCGCCGATGTCCCAGCCAATGACGAGACGTCCTTGAAACGCCTTCATCGTCGAGCCTACGGACGCGAGCGGCCGGCGACGGTTACCTCATCAGCGCTCCCGCCGGCGGTGCCCACCACGGCTTCATCGGTCATCTCATCCGAATCGAACTCGACGCCGTGGAGCTTCAGTATTGCGCGTGCGACGTTGCGGCCAAGAGCGCCGGACAAACCGACGTACGAGCACGTCACGCGTGGATTGACCTCGATCACGACGGGTACTCCGTCGGGCCGCATCACCACGTCGACGCCGACGTATCCCCCGAGTCCCGGCAACGCGCGTGCGACGTCTCGCGCGCGCGACGCAAGCACGCCATGGCGGCAGGCATGGCGCGGTATGTCGATGTCGACGCCGCGATAGTGCACCGCTCCATCATCGCCGACCTCGATTCGCTGGCGGTTCACGCTCAACAACTCGACATGGTCGATGGCGCAAAGGAGCGACAGGCTGAGCGCTTCCCCTTCCTCCCACACTTCGACCGTCGCGCCGCCGCGTGACGTGCCGCGCGCGTGCCGATCGGCGAGCGCGCCGACGAGCGTCGCGTGCACCCGCGTATCGCATGCGCCCGCGCCATCGTCCGGCTTAACGACCCAACGCACCGCGTCGCTCCCTGCCGCGACGCCGCCATCTGCACCTCGTGTCGTCGATACGCCGGACTCACGCAAGCGCTCCGAGGTTGCGCGCTTGCTCGACGCAATTCGAATCGACTCGGCGGAGCACCCGATCCAGCGCGCATCGGGGACGCAATGCCTCAGGTCGGCTAGAATGCCGTCGGTTTCCGGCGCGACGATCCAGGCGAGATCGTGCGATGCGGCCATCCGGCCGACGAACTCGAAAGCGCTTTCGCCCTGCTCGGGCAATATCGGCGACGCGAATGCCGTCGCGGGCGCATGGACCGCGTCATCGATACTCGTCGCGTACGTCGTCGCCACGCCCGCAATTTCCGCGAGATCGCCGACGATCGCGTCGCGCATCGCACGGCCCTGGGCGAGCAGGTCCGAGCTGTTGCTGTCGGCGCTCGCGCCCCGCAAGCCGCCGCCGCTCAGGTATTCGTAGACGAACACACGGGTCGACGCCTTCATGCACGTTATTCCAGTGATTGACGTTATGGGTGGTCATGCGGTGCGCGCAGTCCGTGGCGAGCGCAGCGCCTATCGACCGGTCGAATCGGCACTGTGCAAGAGCAGCGACCCGGTCCGCGTCGCCGCGATCCTGCTCGAACACTGCAATGCGCGCAAGTTGTATGTCGCCGATCTCGACGCCCTGCTTGGACGCGCGCCGCAGGCGGCGATCACAGCCGCGTTACTCGCAGCCATGCCAGAACTCGAGCTGTGGCTCGACGGCGGCTTCGCAACGCGTGAGGAAGCAGTCGAACGTTTTGCGGCATTCGGAGCCCACGCATCGCGCGTCACTCCCGTGTATGGAAGCGAATCGTTGCGGTCGCACGACGAGATCGCGCACTGTTTCGGGGAAGGAGAGCGCGCAATCCTGTCGCTCGATCTGCGCAGGGGCCGTCCGCTCGATCCCGCGTCGTGCTGGTCCGACGCGTCGCTCTGGCCGCGCAAGGTGATCGTCATGACGCTCGACCGCGTCGGCGCGTTCGCCGGACCGGATCTCGATACCTTTTCCGAGGTGCGCGCGCGGGCGCCGCACGCGGATGTCATCGGCGCCGGAGGCATCCGGAACGTCGACGATCTCGTCACGGTGGCGCGCGCGGGCGCCCACGCGTGGCTCGTCGCGTCGGCGATCCACGACCTGCACATCTCGCAGGCGGCGCTGCGCTCGTTCGACCCGGCGTTGTCAACGGCCGGCGGGCATGGTGCAATCGCGCATACGCCCCCCGCCGCCGCCCCGCAAGGATAAGGCAACCAGGAGAAGTGATGACGCCCGCGCCCCAGCCCACGCCGTTTCGGCTGCTGTCGACCGAAGAAGTCGAATCAAAGCAGGGCCCTGACGGCGCGCCCATGGACGTCGTCTTCGTCGAGGGATTCATCGGTAACACCGTGATCGGGATCCACGACAGCGAGCTCCACGTCGAGCAGCCCGTCCGCATTGACGTCGCGGCCGGCGTACCGCGCAGCTTCGCGTGCAGCAGCGACCGGTTGGCCGACACGATCGATTACGGCAGCATCCGCGAACTGCTCGTCGCGATGCTGCGCGAGCACCGCCATCGGCTCGTCGAAGCGCTCGCCGAATCGATCGCGCAGCGCATCCTGGCGACCTTCCATGCGAGCTGGGTACGCGTTGCCGTCGCGAAGCCGCACAAGTTCGACGACGTCGACGCCGTCGGCGTGGTGATCGAGCGACGGCGAGCGTGGGCTTCGGATCGCCGCGCATTTCCGGGCGAGCGGTCGGTCCTCGCCGGACTTGGCGAAGGCATGTTCCCCTCGGGGCAGCGGTAGCATCTCGCTCACGAGTATCAGGCGCGATGCGCTTCAGCGGTCCGCCTGAAGCGCCTCGATCACGAACGCTGTCGCCACGACGAGATCCGCCGTGGTTCCCGGATTGATGCCGCTCGACTTGAGCTCGACATCCCACGCCTGCAACTTCTCTGCGTCCAAGCCCGCGCCACGCGCGCGGGCCCCGTGAAAGCGAGCGGCCGCGAGCGAGACTTCGGCCGCAATCGACTCGCCGTGCTTTCGCGCGACATGCGAATCCGGCCAGGTCGCGAGATACGCCAGGTACGTCTCCAGCACCGCGCGCTCGGGCGAAATCCGCGCGGCGCGCTCGAATTCCGGAACACCGAAATCGAAGACGTCGGCGAAGCCGTTCGCATACTGACGAGCGATGCTGTCGCGCCCGGCTGCAATCTGCATCGCGCTTCGCAGATCGACGGTCGGAACGTTCCGGACGTCCTGCTCGGCGACCTTGCCGAGCCCGCCCGGGTTGGCGGCGGCGATCGCGCGAAAGACGGCGCGTGCATCATCGGTATCGGTGCGGGCGATGACGCGCTCGACTGCCGCGCGCAATGCTGCGGGCGATCGTGGCGCAGGTTGGTCCTCGAGTGCAGAAGCGAGCGGCGCACAGAGCAGTACGATACCGAGGTTCGTGTTGCAACCCGTCGCAAGATACGCTGCGTCGACCGCATTCTCGACGCGGTCACCCACGGAAGCCCCGGGCGCAAGGAGTGGCCTGACCGAGGCCGAAGCAGCCTTGATGAACAATGCCGCATCCATCCCGTGCCCGGCCGACGCAGCGCTGACGTTGCCCGGCTTCGACACGAGCACGTCGAGTTCGCACGCGCGCAGATAAGCGGCGCGAACGCGCTCGAGACCCGGTGCGCCGGCACTCATCTGCGCGTCGGGTGCGCGGCGCTTGGTACGCGCGCAACCATCGCGACGACCTGCCGTGCGCGCGCGTCCAGCGCAGCGCGAACTTCGGCCGCCGATAGACCCTCCGCGGAGACCGAGCATAACGGGGCGCCCTTCGGTATCGACGTGCCGGGCATGGGAACGTCATGTGCGAAGGCGAGCGCAAGCATTCGTTCACACGTCTCCCGCTCGAATGCCGGTACCGCCTCGTCGGCGAACACGATCGAATGTCCGCGCAAGCGTCCGTGGTCTTCGACGAACGCCGTTTCGAGCTCCAATGATCCTGACAGGCACGCTTCGATGTGGGCGCGCATCGCGCCCCGTGGAAGCGTTTCGTCGTAAAGACCGATCGTCGCCGTCGGCCGCGCATTGACCTCCAGCACGACGAGGCGCTCGTCGTCGAGCAGAAAGTCGATGCCGTTCAACCCGACGAGGCCCCATTCCCGCACGATGGCCCCGACGCACGCGCGAATGTCGTGCAAGACCTTGGTCCCGGTGGAGACGGGGCCGATCGCACCGTGGTAGACGTAAGGACGCGCGCCGCGCGCCCGGACGATCAACTCGTTGATCCCGACGATGTGCGCTCGCGTTCCGTTCGCGATGAACAGCGCGGACATCGGAATCCCGGCGTGCACGCGCTGGTAATAGACGTGTTCATCGACCTTTTGATGGGCTCGATTTCGGACCCGCGCATACCGGATATGCCAGCCGCCGCTTCCGCGCGCGTCCTTGCG
This sequence comes from Pseudomonadota bacterium, assembly GCA_046733075.1. Classification (GTDB taxonomy): domain Bacteria; phylum Pseudomonadota; class Gammaproteobacteria; order Burkholderiales; family Casimicrobiaceae; genus VBCG01. The sequence continues at coordinate 7,688 of JBKPOL010000202.1, forward strand.
CAGCAAACCGTGGCGATCGGCCGGCGCCTCCCATGCAACGACCGGGTGACCAATGCCAAGAGCTGCCAGTCGACGGAAGAAGTCGCGAGGCAGGCGGATCGCATCGATGACATCCGGACGATTGCCGATGAGGGGCGCGATCGTGGCGCCACGTGCGAGCGCGCCGGGTGCCGCTTCGAAGCCCGCACCCGCGACCCACCCGATGAAGTTCCTGGACCGCGCACAGGCGCCGAGTGCGTCCGCAACCCGGTCGCCATCGAGCCGCAGCGACGTCGCCGCACCGATACATGTCCAGGCGTGGGCAGCGCGCCGGGTGTCGGCATCGCCAAAGACGTCGAGCGCGGTGGTTGCATAGCCGCCACGCCACGCCGACTCGGCCATCATGCGCGCGGAAAGGGCGGCGACCGCAATCGAGTCAGCCACCGGGAAGCCTAAAGCACCGTCTCGTCCGCCCCGAGTTGCGTCGTCCGATCGCCGACGCCTCTCGAAATGAGCGCACCGTGGTTGCGGGCACGCACGCAGCGCACGCGCACCTCGCGATCGATTCTTCCGCCGTGACGAAGCGCCTCGATCATCTGATCGGCGATCGCCTGCGTCGGCGCGAAAGCGAAGCCGGTGGGGCCCCACGAGCTTTGGCCGACGGCAGCCGGGAAGCGCTCACGTAACCATTCGAGAACGCGCGCCACCCCGCTGCTCACGTACATGTTTCCTCCCTGCGCGGGCGCGAAGTAGCGACCGTTCGCGTCCTGGATCTGCAGGATGCCCGCCGAGAACCGTTCGAAGTCACGCTCGACGAGCGCGGGGAGAACGCCCAACAGCAAGCGATGGCAAAGCGCGGCGGCGGACGCCTCGGGAAAGGGTGGCAACGCCGCAATCGCGGCGCTCTCGTGCCCACCGTGCAGGCCGTGCAGCCGGTCGTCCGTGACGATCACGATGCGCCAGGGCTCCGGAAACTCGAAGCGCGACAGGACCGGCGGGAGCGCAGCGCCGCCGTCGTCTGTCGTATCCGATGCGACCGGTTGCCCGGTTGTCGCCGGCCGGCCGCCGTCGACGAGCAAGCCGCCCCGTGCAAACGCGGCAACGCCGATTCCTGAGCGCACGCCGCGGGTCAGAATCTGCGCGATGCGCTCGGTAGAGAGCGACAGTCGATGCAGCACCGAGAATCCGCGACCGACGGCGAGCGCCAGTTGCGTTCCCGACCCGAAGCCGGCGTGAGGCGGCAGTGCGCGGCGCAGCGCGACGCGCAGCGGACGATCGAGGCCCGTCGCAGCGCGCATTGCCGCCACATGCCGCTCAACGCGAGCGAGTTCGGAAGCCGACGCCGGTTCGTCGGCGACGAACGAATCTGCCGCCGCGAACGCCACCTCGACGACCGTGGAGAAGGTGCCGATTGTGACGCCGACGCTGCCGAAGCGGCGTCCGAGCGTCGCGCTCGGGTCAAGAAATCCCAGGTGCAGTCGGCCGGGCGCATCCACGCGCACGGTTTCGACCAATGCGTCCCCGCCGGCGCGCGTGTCGTCCAGACGGGGCGGATCCATCACGAGCCGCGCGTCGCTTCGGGGTGCGCCAACCGTGTCAGTCGTCGTACTTGATGTAGCGAAAGCGCTGATCGGCGTTCGGCGTGCCTTCAAGCGGTCCGCCCTCGCGACCCGGTTGCCAGGCAATCACGTCCTCGATCTTCCGCGCGAGCGCGAAGTCGCGGTCGGTAACGCCCTTCGCGGAGTGCGTGACGAGCTTGACGATGACGAATGCGTAGGAAACGGTCAGGTCGGGGTGGTGCCACGCAGCTTCCGCGAGATGGCCAACCGCATTCACGACCATCAGCGTCGCCTTCCATCCCTCGGTCCGAAATTTCCGGCGAATCCATCCGTCCTCGAAATACCAATGCGGAAGATCACGCGCCAGACGGGCACGGATCTCCTCTTCCGAATAGGCGTGCAGCGCACCGGTCATGACGCTACGCCCGTCGCTTGTGCGTCCATGGACGCTACGCATGCTGCGTGCCTATCGATGGACGTTGCGCGCGGCGTGCGCGCCAAGCGAAGTCGATTCATCGTCGATGCGCGATCGCCGGCATGCCGCTCGATCTGCGCGGCAAGTGCGCGCGCTCGGTCGTGGGATATGCGGCCGCGGCGCTCATGCCCTTCGCACAGCGCGCCCCGAAACCCCACGAAGTCCGGAGCGCACCGCAACACCAACGGGATATCGCCCCTTCGCAGCGAACCAGCGAGCCCGGCGAACAGGCCGAGCGCATGGGAGCGCGACACGAACGCGCACAATGTCGCCTCGGTCATCGCGTTCAGCAACGTCCCGTTGCGCTTGTCGGCGGTATCGAGCATGACACCGGCAAAGCCGGCGCTCGAGATCTCGTCGAGCAAGGCAAGATCCGGCGCCTGATCCGCGAACAGCACGCCAACCAGCGCCGCTTCCGGCGTTCGCGCGGCGGCGGCACGGATGCACGTGCGACAAGCGGCATCCGGGAAAAGGCCGATCTTTACGAAGTCGACGCCGCTCGCAGCCATCGCCTCGCAGGCGTCCGCGATCAAGTGCGGCCGCATGGGCAGATCGCCGAGGGCCGCGCTCAGCACATGCCGACCGGCAGACCACCGCACGATCTCGTGCACGCGGCCCGGAGCGAGCGCCCCGAGTGCACCCGCCTCGGGATCCTTGAGGTCGATGACGTCGGCGATATCCGCGACGACGCGCGCTTCGTCGAGAGAGGACACGCTCGCGAGAAAGGCAGTCATGGCGCAGCCCGGCGTGAACCAAATGCGGTCATCGCGTCACCCGGCGGGAACGCAAGGCACTCATGCCGTGCAGCCGGAACGAAAGGCGGTTATCGCGCCACCGGCCGCGATCACTGCGCGGCCTGCAAGAATGCAACCGCACGTGCCGGTCAGCGCGCAAACGGACCCGACACGTGCGATCGCAACAGCGCGATTGGCGTCCTTCGTTCAGACGTGCGCGGCGAACGGATGCGCGGTCGTCTTCGCCTTCTCGATCACTTCCCTCGCCTTCGGCGTGCCGGCCACCGCGCGCGCGATCGATTCCTTCGTCGCCTTGTAGTTGTAGTCCTGGATCTTGGTGTCGTCGGCGGCGTCCCAGTGGATGAACACGCCGACGCAGATAAAGAGGTTGTCGGCTTCGTCGGCCGGAATCGTGCCGTCCGCCACGCTGTCCGTCACCGCCTGCGCCACCGCCCGCTGTGCCGGTCCGAACATCTGGACGGCTTGCTTCGCGCCCTTGATCGTCACCTTGTTGAACAAGATGGTGTTCGGCTTCGCCGGAAGGTTCGGCGCGACGACGGCGAGCAGCGACGTGAATCCGTCCTTGTTGTTCGTGAGCGCGTTGCAAAAAGCGCTTTCGACGGCGCTGCCGCGCGGTCCCATGATCAGGTCGATGTGCGCAACCTCGTTGCCCTCGCCAACCAACGATTCGCCAACGCATACGCCAGTGATTCTTGCCATGATGTGTTTCCTTCCCAGTCACAAGGTTGAACTACCGGACGGTCGCCACGACGACAGACCGAACTGCTGGTCACGCGACGTCATGAGCCCTTCCTCCTGTCGCGGCGCTTGCGCGTCGCGGAACACCCGATGCTTCTTCGCTCAGCCGACCGCTTCGAGGCGCGGGGATAGCCGCCGCGCCAGAAAGTCATGCACGAGCATCTCCGCAATATTAGCGCTCGTCACTCCCTGCAGTCCCTTCCACGCCGGAATGCTGTTCACTTCGATCACGAACAATCGCCCTTTGGCGTCGCACATGATATCGACGCCAGCATAGTCCATTCCGACGGCGAGCGCCGCATCGACCGCGAGATCGCGCAACGTGGCGTCCGGCTGCACCGCCTCGCACCGCGCCCCCTGGGCAACATTGTTGATCCAGCTCTTGCCATGGCGAATCATCGCGGCCACGGCGGTGCGGCCGACGACGAACACGCGCCAGTCGCGCCACTGCCCCTCGCCCGCGGCACTCGGGACGAACTGCTGCAGATACCAGACGCCGTTGACGGCGGCCGCGTCGGGAACGTCCATGCCGGCCTGCAGGCGACGCAGGCCGTTTCCCTGCGAACCGAACAGCGGCTTGACGACAACTTCCCGGCCGGCCGCGCATTCCCGCATCAGGATCGCGCGCGCGGTGGCCGCCGACTCCGTCACCCACGTCGGCGGCGTGGGCACTCCGGCGCGATGCAATAGAAAGCTCGTCATCGCCTTGTCGACGCTCTTCTCGATGGCGCGCGCCTCGTTGTAGACCGGGATGCCGAGCTCGCGAAGGGCGTGCAGGAAATCGAGGCGCAGCACGACCTGCTCGAGTGTCCCGCCCGGGACGCTACGGACGAACACGCCTTCGGGCAGACGCCGCTCGAACCCCGGCATGACGATCCCCTCGACACCGCCGGACAGATCGACCGCGCAGCGCGCAAGCGAAACGTAGCGAGCTTCAATGCCGCGCCGGCGAAACGCGCGCCGCAATTGCGGTCCGTGCCAGCCCGCCGTTTCGGTCATGATCGCGATGCGCGGTGGCGCGCTTCGCCCTCGCGTGACCCGTTCGGCATCGTTCATGCGCCCGGCCTGTCGAACGACGTTGCAAGCAGTTCGGGAGCCACGCGACCGCCGCGATACGAACGTCCGCTCGCGACATTGGTGACGACGACCGTCGCCGGTGCGAACAGAAGCGGATCGATCCGGTAGAAGTCGAATTTGCATTCGCGAAAGATCTCCGCGAACGGCTTGCCGTAGTCGCGCGAAGCGCTGCTCGGAAGCCGTTGGGCGAGATCGGCCGCGGCGTCATCGGTGCTGTCGACGTAGAGCTGTACCTGGCCGCCGAACAGGATCGCATCGTTCGTGCGTCCCATCCCCGTCACGAAATCGGCGCTCGGCGGGGGTATCGGCGCACTGCCCGCCCCGTCGACGATGTTCACCAGGGGAAACCCAAGCGAGTGCACCTTGTGCAGCGCCACCTCCAGCACGCGGGCGACGATCTGCACGACACCCGCGAGGCTTCGTGTGGGCGTCAGGATCACCGTCAACCGATCGGGCGACACGCCACAGTCCCGCACGACCTTGTCGACGACTTCGGGCGGAGGCGGGCGATCCACCTCGAGCACGACGCACGTGCCGTCTGCACGATCGCGATAGCCGAGTTCATCGAACAGCGGCTCCTTGCCGGCGAGCGAGCGCGCCGGTCCCGAGCCGAGTGCGCGAAACGCTTCGTTGCCCTCGCCATGCGCGAGGCTCCAGCCCGCATACTGGCTGCCGAGGCACGCGAGCACGGGATCCGTCGTGTGGACGTGAACATGCAGTGGCCACACCGAGTCATCGGAAAAAATGCGAACGCGGCCAAAGCCGCCGAGACAGATTTCAGCGATGCGCCGTCCTGCTTCCAGGCCACCGCGATGACGAATGCCTGCGTCGATGATGACGGAGCCGCGCGACGCTCGGTCGACGCCGAGACGAAGCATTCGTGCATCGGCAACAAGGTTAGCGACGAGCGGCGCGACGGTCGCGTTGACGCTGGGCCAAGTGGCTCCCGGTGCGGCGCCCGCGGCTTCAGGCATCGCGAGACCCGTGATTCCGCGCGACGCCTTGCACGTGCTCAGGACGCATGCCTGCGTGCGCTGACCAACGCATCGCGGAAATCCAGGTAGAGCGCCTTTTCGGACGCGCGCATGTCCTCGAGCATGCTGCGCTCGGTCTGGTACTTGACGTTGCCAACCGCCAGTGCGCCGATGCCGAGCGCCTTCCCCGATCCGCTCTTGATCGGCACGCCGTCGTCCATCGCGCCGACACCCTCGACGCCGGCCGGCGGAACTGCATTGATATCCGCGACGACGAGCAGGCGCCTGGCCGCCTCGAGCTCCGACGTGCCCAGCAGTTGCACGCCCGGCGCACCGCAGGCGAGGATCACCGTCGGTTCAGCAACAAGCGACGCCTTGGGGGCATCCGTGGCGGATTGCGCCGGCGTTGCCGAAATGCCGTAGCGTGCTTGAAGATCGTCGGCCACGGCGCGCGCATGCTCGAGCTTCCGGCTGGCGATCGTCACGGCGGCGCCGGACTGCGCCGCCAGGACCGCGGCGACCGCGCCGACGGGGCCGGTCCCGCCGAGCACCAGCACGTTCTGACCCTCGAGCGATGCCTCGTGGCCTTTGCGCAGTTGACGCTCCACGCAGGCGACCAGCGCCGCTGCCGTCGTGAATGCACCGCTCGGATCGGTGAAGACCGACACCTCGAATGGCGGCACCATCGCCTTGCGCGCCGCTTGCAGCATGTCGGCTGCGACGCCGATATCGCGGCCGCCGATGTAGATGCCGGTACGCCGCGCGCCCTTTGGCCCGCGCGAGAAGATCGCGTCCTGGGTAAGCGACGCGACGTCGTCGAGCCCGACGTTCGTGTACGGGACGGTGACGTCGTAGCCGGCATCGCACGCCATGTTGACGTCGAACGGGCTCACATGACGTGCAGCTGTCAGCATGTGCAGGATGAAACGCTTCTCCATGGCTTCGCTGCTCCGCAATCGCGCCACGCCTGTCGATTGGCGCTGCCACATGATAGCGCTGCCCGGCCCACGCGCGTCATCGCGCGAGGGTAGTCCGCGTCATGGGCTCACCAGGATTTCGCCAAGCCCCGCGTAGGCGCGGTCGCCGACGAAGCGGCGAACGCGCTCGCCGATCGTGAAGCGCGCCAACGGTGGACCCGCGTCGATCAGGTATTTGCGCAACACAGGCAGGAACGGCAACGCGTGCGTGCCGCAGTCGCTGAACGTCCCGAGCAGCCGCGGCATCGTCGCGAGCAACAGCGTGCCGCGCTGCATCCCGGCACCCACGCCCGCGCCGACGGTGCCGCGCACGACGATCGTTCCGGCCAGCATCCGCGCGCCGCAGTAGTCGCCGGCATCGCCGCCGATCAGCAGCAGGCCCCTGCGCATTCGATCCGCCAGCCGATCCCCGGCGTTTCCCTCGACGATCATCGTTCCGCCATCCATGCCGCGTCGGGCACCCGGCAACGCCGCCGCCGCGAAGTCGCCGACGCGACCGCTGACGTGCAGCAGGCCGCCGTGCATTGCGCATCCGGCCAGCGCGCCCGCATCGCCTGAAACAATCAGCGTTCCGCCGCGCATTTCCGCGCCTGCGTACATGCCGACCTCGCCTTCGACGGTTATCCGGCCGCGGGTCATGCCTGCACCGACCCGCACGAGGCGCGGCGAGCTGCTGCGAATGGCGATGTCCGCCGTGCCATCGCCTTCGACATCGAAGAGCTCCGCCACGCGAAGGGTCTTCGTGCCTGCGCTGAGGGACAGCGATTCGATCTCCGCCCGGCGCATGCCGGCGAGCGCGTCCGGCGTGAGCGGCGACATGTCGACGGGCGCGGGCGCCGGTGACTTCAGCGTCATCGTCAGCACGCCTTCCGCCGCCATCGGTTGCTGCACCCGCTGCGCCGGATCCGCGCCGGACTGTGAAGCGGTAGCACTCATCCGAGAATGTCGTGCAATGGAAAGCGGAACTTGCCGAGCTTGCCGCCGTAGTTACCCGCGGTGATCCGCTGCACGCCCCCTGCCAAGCCAATCGCGCATGCGGCGCCGATCCCTGCCCGCATCGCCGCGCGTACATCCGCATCCGTCAAGCCGTCGATGACGATCTCCAGGACCGCAGCGGTACGCGTCGTCAACGCGCTACGTGTAACGCCGACCAGCGTCGGACAGAACGCGTCGTTGGTCGATGCCGGCAGCGCTTTGTACTTGGAGCCGATCTTCGAGCCGGACCGCACGATCCCGCCCGGGAAAGGCATGACGACGCCTGATATCGACCGCATTGCAACAATCGCGGCCTCGCACGCGCGAAGCGCCTGCGCCTGGCCATCGGCGAGCACCAGGAAGTTGCCGCCACCCACCGCCCTCGTCACGCCCGTTGTCTCCTCGCAGAGGAACTCGCCGTCCATCACGGGAATCCGCCAGTAGCGCCGTCCTCCGATCAGCTTCGACACCTGAAAGCCGTCTCCGAAGTAGCGGAGCTTGCGGCCGAGGTCGACGCGCTCGTCCGAATCGAGCCCCGAGAACGCGGCGGAGGTCGGCGCGGTCAGCACGCATTGCCCGACGCGGTTCACGACCTGCTTCGCGAGCTCGTCCTTCGAGACGGCGAAAATCAGTACCGCGAGCCCCGGCCGGCCGTCGGGCGTTGCATCCGGCGCGAGCTCGCGCTCGATGCCGGCCTCGCAGCCGCAAGCAATGACCGACGTGGCGAAGCCGACCATTGCGTTGGCGGCGTGATAGGCCCATGCCAGACTGCCGGCGGTAATGACGATTCGCGTCGCACGCATGCCGAAGGCCTCGGCGAACGTGTCGTCGATGACGACGCCGTTGACGTTCACGGTGCGTCGGGCGAAGCGGGAACGGCGGGACGACCACCGCAGCGATGCGTGATCAGGCGGCTGCTCCCGCAATCGATCAGTTCTTCCTCGCCGATGGCGACGTTGCCAAGGCGCATGCCCCGGTAACGCTCGAAGTAGGGCCGCAGCATCGTCTCGATCCCACGATCGTAGTCGGGCTTGACGACATGCGTCGCGCCTCGCGTGACGTTGACGATGCTGCCGGAGCGCGCGACCAGAACGCCGTCCTTGAACACGAGCGCGGGCCGCTCGAACATGGCGTCGCGGTCGGGCAGGTCGTCGTAGACGGTGATGTCCGCGGCGGCGCCGATCCCCAGGTGACCGCGATCGGCGAGCCCGAGGATCCGCGCCGGACCCGCGCGGGTCATGATCGCGATCTCGTAGAGCGAATACTCGCGTTCGATGGTGGACAGGTTGCTCGCCGCCCGTGCGCCCTCGTGCACGCGCAGGAGCTGCTCGTTTCTGAATGTCCTGTCCATCAACAGGCGCACGAGATGCGGATAGCTGGTGAACGGCGCGCCGTTCGGGTGATCGGTCGTGAGAAACACACGCCAGGGGTCGTCGACGAGGAGGAAGATCTCGAGGCCGATCGCCCATTGCAGTGCGTTGACGAAGTTGACGTCGCGATAACGGAACGGCACAACGCCGCAGCCGGCATCGCACTCGATGTCCATCGACAGCCACTTCTTCGGATGCGCGAATGCGCGGTTGCGCCACTGCGCCATCGTGTCGCCCGACGCCGTGACCGTCTGCCCGAACATGATCTGTCCGACGTCCGCGGAAATGTTCGGTTGCGCATTGATCGCCTCCGCAATGCGCGCAGCGCCCGAGGAGAATTTGCGCTCCCCTTCCGTGCCGTAGCTGTGAAACTGGATGTGCGTCAGGTGCAGCGGCAATCCCTCCGCTCCGCCGATGGTCGCGAGCGTCGTTTCGACGTTGCCCGGAACGCCGAGGTTGCAGCCGTGCACATGGACCGGATGAGGAACGTCGAGCTCATGCAGCGCCCGTGACAGGACCGTCAAGATCTGCCGCGGCGTGACGGCGTAGTGCGGTGACGGTTCATCAAGGTCGAGCTTGCGCGCATTGAACTTGAACGCGCTGATGCCCCCGGGATTCACCACCTTAATGCCGATGCACTGCGTCGCATCGAGTGTCCAGGCGACGTAATCGTTGATCGCAGCCTGCGCGGCCCCCGAAGCGAGCATGCGCAGCAGGAAGTCGTCGCTGCCAAGCATCGCGTAACCGCCCTTGTCGACGATCGGGATGTCGCCCATCTCCATGTGCGCATGGCGCGCGTTCGCGGGCACGATCGCCGGCTCGAAGCAGGCCGTGTAACCCATCTCCGCATAGCGGTAACCCGTGGCGAACGTCGTCGGCGTCGCATGGCCGCTGCACGACCGCGTGAGGTCGGTGCGCGGACAGGAATGCGCGCGATGATCTTCGGGGAGGAGCGCTCGCGCGAGGTTCACCTTTCCGCCGCCGATGTGCGTGTGCAGATCGATCGCACCGCTCATGACGATCCGGCCGGTGATGTCGAATTCCTCGATCGGCCGCTCGCCGTCAGCCGGCGCGGGAACGATGCGGCCGTCGCGCCAATAGACGTCTCGTACCGCGCCATCGACCCGATTGGTCGGGTCGTAGACGGTTCCGCCACGGAGCTTCGTGAGCATCGGTCAGGCGGCTCGCGCGAACATCACACGGCGGCCGCGATCTGGGCGACCACGCCGGCAACCGATGGCAGCGGAGAATCGACGAGCCCGCGCAAGCGAACGGCAACCACGTTGTCGCCGCGATAGAAGTGGCCGGGATGATGAAGGCCGGGGGTCGCGACCTCGATCTGGACTGCGGGCGGCGGCGACAGGCGCATCCCGGGCCGCGCGAGCACGATCGTGGGGGCGGACGTCGCAGGCGGAATGCGATCGGCATCGAAGCTTGCGATCCACATCAGCGCGTCGACATCGCCGCGTGCGATCGCCTCGTCCGTGCCGTAGCGATGCGGATCGTATGAGACGCGACCGCTGGCGAACGCTATGCGGACCGGATAGCCGGTTTGCCAAAGGCACACCTGATTCGCCGTCGTATCGGCATCGTTGCCTGCGATCGGCAGCCCCGCGAAGCGAGTGTGCTCGTTCAGCACGCGTATGCACGAGCAGATCGCGGCTACCGCGAGATCGGCGTGAGGAAAATCGAGATCCCCGGCGACCCACGCGAGGACGCCGTAGCGCGCGCCGCGCATGCGCTCCGCGAGACATTGCAGCGTCTCGAAGGTCACGCCGTCGATGGCCGCGTGGTCCGCAACGAACCCGAGCAGGATGCCGTGCAGAACGCCGAAGATCTCCGCGAGCGATTCGTTCGCGCAGTGAATGATGTCCGGTGCGCGCCCGCCTGCGCCGGTCACGGCATCGACCGCAGCGCTGGCTCCGATGAAGACGACGTCACGCTCGGCGTTCTTCACGAACATGGCGTCGCCGAACGCAACCTGCTCGAAGAACCGAGGGAAGCGCGGCACGATGTCGGTGCCCACGACGACGATGAGGTCGGCGCGGTTACGAACCTCGGCGAACGTCGTCGTGATCCAGCCGCTTTCCTGCAGCGGGAGGATGTTGCGCATCAGCGCGCGGCCTGCGAGATGGTCGACGACGCCGCCCATGCGATCGGCAAGCTCGAGCACGGCGCGGATGCCCGCGACGTCGGTTGCGAGTCCGCCGAAGGCCGGCTGCATGGCTTGACGCAGGATCGTGGCAGCCTCGTCGACCGCCCGCTCGAGCGGCACGGCGTCCCCGGCAACCCATGCCTGACCCGGTTGCCCAGGTGATCCTTCCTGGAAGAGGCGTCGGCTGCGCTCGCAGCCGTTCATCGTCACGCGCACGCCCGTTGCATCGGAGGCGATCGCGAGATCGTCGCAGGCGAGGCCGCAAAAGGGGCACGGCACGTCGGATTGGCGATGCTCGGTCATTGTTGCGTTCACGCGCTGCGAGCGAACCGTTTGCTTCGCGCGTGCGCCCGCTTTCGCGGACGGGCACGGCGGCAACGCCGGCGTTTCACTTCCCGAATGATGCACGCTCGACACGCAGGAACACCCGTTCCGCGTTCGCGCCGTGCAGTGTCGCATATCCGTCCCACGCGGCGAATTCGGGCAGGTCCGCACGCCGCGCCACGTCCGCGAGGCCGACGCCCGTCGCGAAGAGCTCCTGCGCGCGCGCCTGCAGCTTCGAGAAATAACGCGCGAGCGCGCGAAGGGCCGTGCAATCGCCGATGGCTCCATACGCCGGAACCAGGTGCGCACACTGGGTGGCACCGAGCAGTTCGAGCGCAACCGGCCAGGTGTCGCCGTCGCTGTCGCGCAGGTCGGGGATTCGATCGACGGTGACGAGGCTTCCGCCGATCAGCGTGCTCGACGCTCCGTCGAACACGGCGAGCGCACCCGGCGCGCTGCCTTCCGTCGGCGCGATCAGCTGAAGGCTCCTGCCGATCGTATCGATGGATGCACTTGCGTCGATCAGCACATCGGGCTTGACGAGTCGCGTTCCCACCATCGCGCGCATACCGAGTGTCGCGTTCAGCCGCTGCAGGCACTGATCGCAGCGCGCCGCCATCAACGCGGCCGCGTCGCGGTGCATGAGCACGGGTATGCCGCGCGCCTGGAACGCGGCGGCGCCGAATACGACCTCCTGGCCGGCGTGCGTTAGGATCAACAGCCGAATCGGGCGCGCCGTGATCCGACCGAGCGCTTCGATGACCGCTTCCCCGTGCCGAAACGAAACCCCGCTCTCGATCACCGCGACTCCGCGCGGTCCAATGATCGCTGAGACGTTGGCCGTCCGCCCGAGGTTTTGCGCATTCGCTTCTCCGGCAAGCCCCCGAAAGACATAGACGCCAGGTGCGACGTTCACGGGCGCAGGCATCGCCGACGGGGGGCTGGCGTCCGCACGCGATGTAACCTCCGGCAACGCAACCTGTCCGCTGCCCGCAGTACTCCACGCGACCGCAAGCGCAGTGCAGCATGCGACGATCATTGGGCGAATGGCGCGTCCCGCCCGCAGTCGCTGCCTGGGCCGTGCCGCAAAAGCCTCGGACGATCCTTCCATCACCTGCGCACCCTCCCCGGCTCGCCGCGATGCGACGACTTGTCGCGCACCGTGCCGGCGCGGCGCTTCATGCGCCGCCGCTGCCCGGGCTTTGTAGTCGCCAAATTGACTTTACGCAAGCGCAGGCAGACACTGGCCCCCCGCGGTGTGTTCGAGCGCAGCGGCGGCCGGGGAAGGGCGGCACCAACCGGGCACCAGGCGCATTGAAGATGCCGCGTGATCCCTACAGGAGGCTATATGAGAAGGCTTTACAGGGCGGCGCTGTTCACCGCATTCGCGGGTGCGGCCGCAGGCGCCATTTCCGGGGCCGCGCTTGCGAATGCGGACGTCGAGAAGCTGATCGCAAATCCCAATAACTGGGCGATGCAGGCCGGCGACATGTACAACCAGCGGTACAGCAAGCTTGCGCAGATCAACAAGCAGAATGTCGGCAAGATGCAGGTCGCGTGGATGTTCTCCACCGGCGTGCTGCGCGGCCACGAGGGCTCGCCGTTGGTCGTCAACGGCACGATGTACATCCATACGCCGTTCCCGAACAAGGTATTTGCGCTCGATCTCGATACGCAGAAGATCAAGTGGCGCTACGAGCCGAAGCAGGACTCCGCGGTGATCCCGCAGATGTGCTGCGACACCGTGTATCGCGGCCTCGCCTATGCCGAAAACAAGATCTTCCTGCAGCAGGCGGATAGCACGCTTCTTGCACTCGACGCCAACACTGGCAAGGTCCTGTGGTCGGTAAAGAACGGCGATCCGAAGCTCGGCGCCGTCAACACCAACGCACCGCACGTGTTCAAGGACAAGGTCATCACGGGCATTTCCGGCGGCGAATGGGGCGTCCGCGGCTTCCTGGCGGCCTACGACATCAATACCGGGAAGCAGGTGTGGAAGGCGTACAGCACCGGGCCGGACAACGAGATGCTGATGGATCCGGACAAGACCATGACCTGGA